>NZ_JAVVQU010000026.1:0-13466 GCF_036655075.1 Niameybacter sp.
GGCCCATTGGTCAAGCGGTCAAGACGTCACCCTCTCACGGTGAAATCAGGAGTTCGATTCTCCTATGGGTCATATATTGAGTATTAAGGAGTTCAGCACTTAGGTGTTGGACTTTTTTCTGTTCTAGAAGATAATGATCTTATTAGATAAGGAATACAGGAGTAATTTCATCAATACAGAAAATCTAAGTGCTAGGGAGAAAGCGTATGAATATTTAGTTCATGGCACTGAAATGAAATTGTAACTAGATTTTTGTCCTAAAAAATGACATAATAAAATAGACAAAATATGAGGAGGGCTTACTATGGATTATAAACAAGGGTATAACAGATGGCTTACAGAAGAAAAAGTAGAAGATGGCTTAAAGGTTGAATTACAACAACTAACTGATGAAAAAGAGATAGAAGACAGATTTTATAAAAATCTTGAATTTGGTACAGGTGGCCTACGAGGGAAAATTGCAGCAGGTAGCAACCGTATGAACGTACATACTATAGGTAAAGCAACACAAGGACTTGCAACTTATTTATTAAAACAAAAAGCAAATCCTAGCATTGCAATTGCTTATGATTCAAGAAATATGAGTAAGGAATTTGCAGATACAGCAGCAAGTGTCCTCTCAGCAAATGGGGTTAAAGTATTCCTTTATCCTTCTTTAAGACCAACACCAATGCTTTCTTTCACTGTAAGACATTTAGAAACAGATGCAGGTATTGTAATTACGGCATCTCACAATCCTAAAATCTACAATGGATACAAAGTATATGGTAATGATGGTGGACAAATTACAGATGAAGCAGCAAAAGAAATTTTAGGTTTCATTGATGAAACAGATGTATTTGAAGGTGTTCAAACCATTGAATTAGAAGTAGCTGAAGAAAAAGGGTTACTTGAATACATTACAGAAGAAGTAGATAAAGCTTACTACAATCAAGTATCAGCTTTATCTATTCGTAAAGAACTTATTGAAGAAAAAGCTGCAGGTCTTAAAATTATTTACACACCCATTCATGGTAGTGGAAACATTCCAGTTCGTACCATGCTTGAGAAGTTAGGGTATGAGCAAGTAGAAGTTGTAAAAGAACAAGAGTTGCCAGATGGGAACTTCCCAACAGCACCATATCCAAACCCAGAAGATAAAAAAGTATTTGAACTTGCTATTGAGATGGCAAAACAAACTGAACCAGACTTAATCTTTGGAACAGACCCAGACTGTGACCGTATTGGGGTCGTAGTAAAAGAAAATGCAACAAGCTATAAAGTATTAACAGGAAACCAAGTGGGCATCTTATTAAGTGACTATATCTTAAATGCACGTCGTGAAATGGGACTTTTAAGTAACCAAGATACTATTGTGAAAACTATTGTAACTTCAGATATGGTTAAGCCTATTGCTACACATTATGGCACACAAGTCATGGATGTTTTAACTGGGTTTAAATACATTGGGGAAAAAATTAAAGAGTTTGGAGAAACTAAAACAAACAACTTCGTATTTGGTTACGAAGAGAGCTATGGTTACTTAGCTGGTGAGTTTGTACGTGATAAAGATGCTGTTATTGCAGCTGTACTCATTGCAGAAATGGCGCTTTACTACAAAGAAAAAGGCAAAAACTTATACGAAGCACTTGAAGACTTATTTAAACAATATGGCTATTATAAAGAAGATCTTATCTCTGTAGAGATGGACGGCAAAGATGGCCAAGAAAAAATTGGTGCAATCTTAACTGCACTTCGTGAAAATAGACCCGAACAAGTAAATGGAGTTAAAGTAGCAACAGTAGAAGATTATAAACTTTCTACAAGATACAACTGCTTAGCCAATACACAAGAACAAATCTTCCTACCAACTTCAAATGTTATGAAGTTCATCTTAGAAGATGGCAACTGGTTTGTTGTAAGACCGTCCGGTACAGAACCAAAAATGAAAATCTATCTTTCAGTTATCGGCAAAGATATGGCAGATGCACAAGCAACAGTTAAAAGCTTCAAAAAGCATGTTCTAGCAGTAGTTGGTGTAAACTAAAGATATAAGGAAGAACTAGGGAAACTCACTTGAGGGTGAGAGAACCTAGTTTTTTTATGTGAAAATAAAAATAAAGTATAATCGTTGACTAATTATATTATACAACATATAATATTAATAAGTTAATAATATAAGACGTTTATATAGTGACAGAAGAGGAGGTGGTGTTTGTGGCAATTCCATTAGGCGGTAGTTTATTAGATGCATGTGTACTGGCAGTTGTAAGAAAAGGGGATATATATGGCTACAGACTTACACAAGAAGTAAGAGAAGCGCTAGAGATATCTGAGTCAACTTTATACCCTGTTTTACGAAGATTGCAAAAAGAAGGCTGTTTGCATACTTATGATGAACCTTATCAGGGACGTAATAGACGTTATTATCAAATTACAGATTTAGGACATTCAAAGTATAAAGCATTTTTAGAAGAATGGACTATGTATAAGGATAAAGTGGATGGGATATTAATGGGAGGAGAAGATAATGAATAGAGAAGAGTTTTTGAGCATTCTAGAAGATAATTTGTATAAGTTACCTCAAGAAGAAAAAGACGCAGCGATGCAGTACTATACAGAGTACTTAGACGAAGCAGGTGTGGAGAATGAACGTGAGGCTATAGCAGGACTGGGCAACCCTACACAGATAGCTAAACAGCTTATGGCAGACTTTGTTGTAAAAGAGGCAGAGGTTAAACCTATGAGACCTAAACAAAGTTTTCAAGCATTTTGGATTGTCATTGTAGCTTTATTTGCAGGACCTATTGCGTTGCCACTTGCTATAGCTATTGCTGCGTTAGGGTTTGCAGCAGTGATAACGGTTTTAGCACTTATTTTTGCAGGATGTGTTATTGTGATTTCCATGTTAGGAAGTGCTTTGCTTTGTGGGATTGTAGGCATGATTTCAATATTTATACATCCAGCAACAGGTGCAGTATTTGTAGGTGTGGGATGTGTGCTTCTTGGGATAGGCATTTTAGCCGCAGTACTTATGTATGCAGTAATTGGAAAAGGTATACCAATGATTGTTAGGGGCATCAGTACCCTCTGCAGTAAAGTTAAAAGGAGGCAAGTAGCATGATGAAAAAATCTACACTTATAGCATTAGCATTGTGTTTAGTTGTTGGGGGAATAGGGATTAGTGTAGCAGGGATAGCATTAGGTGGAAAGACCTCTCTTTCTTGGGACCAGTCAGGACTAAGATTTAATAGCTGGGATGAGAATCCTATTGAGCATGATATAAGCTATAAGAGTTCTAACAAGCGCGTGTTTGATGGCATGATAGAAGAACTTAATGATTTTAGTAAGATGGATATAACCAGTGGAACAGTTGATGTGACGGTCAAAGAAGGAGAAGACTACAGCATTTGCATAGATGTAGGTTCTAAAGTAGATCTTAACTATGGAGTGAGAGGGGATACTCTTTATATTGAGCAAGAAGGGCATAGAACGGGTTGGAACTTTATCAGCCCAAATGCAAGGAAAGATTACAGTGGTAAAATCATTGTAACAGTACCACAAGATAAAAAGCTAGAAAAAGCAAACGTCATGTTAGGTGTTGGTGAAGGTTTATTTGAGAACATAGAAACAGAAAAATTCAGCTTGATGGCAGGTGTTTCTTCAACAAATATTCAAGGGCTTACAGCTGATTATGTAACCATAGAAGGTGGCGTAGGTGAATTAAATCTTGAAGGGAGCAATCTTGGAGAGGCCAAAATCACCATGGGTGTTGGCCGTGTTAAGTTAGAGACTGCACTTACAGGGGATATGGATATTGAAGGTGGAATAGGGGAGCTGGATATTATATTAGATGGGGAAGAGCAAGACTTTAACTATGAAATTTCAAGAGGTGGCGGAAGTATTAAAATCAATGACCAACGTTATAGTGGCATGGGCGATGTTGAGGTAAGAAATAAGAGTAACCAGACAATAGAGATAGAAGCTGGCCTTGGTAGTATCAATATTGAAACCAACTAAAATGAATTAAGTAATAATTAAATAAAATAAAGTAAAATATTTTATAAAATTTAAACTAGTATTTAAAGATAAAGTGAGCTATGATAAAAGTAGATATCGATTTTTAGGAAATACTCTTAAAAATGGATGATAAACAATCTAGACCCTCTTGCAAGGAGATTTCTAAGCAATGGGCAAAGGACACATAGCTACTGGATAAGTATGCCCTTTTGCGCTATTGCAGAAGGGCTTTTTGCATGTCTTAAGGAAGGAGAATACTATGGAAACAAGAGTTGGTGTAGTGGGAATTGTTATTGATGACTTAGAAAGTGCTACAATGGTAAACCAGATTTTACATGAATTTGCAGACATGATTGTTGGACGAATGGGTATCCCGTATAGGGAAAAAGGTATATGTGTCATATCGGTTATTGTAGATGGGACAGTAGATGCATTGAGTGGAATGACAGGAAAACTTGGAAAGGTTAAAGGCGTTACAGTGAAGTCTGCATTAACCAAAAAATAGCTTTTTAAATTCAAAATAGGGGGGATTAAAATGTCTTATACAAATGCAATGGAACGTGAAAAGGAATATGACGGTGTAAACTGGCATGAATGTGCCAATGAATGGTTTAAGGAAGATTATATCCAATCAGTACTAGAAGCGGCTACATATCAAGCACAAGATAAGCATTATGTGCAGTCACTTATTGAAAAAGCAGCTACAGGCGTGGGGCTTAGTCATAGAGAAGCAGCTGTGCTTATGCGAGTAGAAGACTCAGAACTTGTTGAAGAAATGGAGCATACAGCAAAATCACTTAAAGAAAAAATCTATGGTAAAAGAGTCGTGTTGTTTGCACCTTTATATGTAAGTGACTATTGTGTGAATGGATGTGAATACTGTGGCTATAAACATAGTAATTGTGAGCTAGAGCGGAAGAAGCTTACAATGGAAGAATTAGAAAGAGAAGTCAAAGCGTTAGAAGAACTTGGACACAAACGTATTGCATTAGAACTTGGAGAAGACCCTATTAATAACCCTATTGAGTATGTACTAGAGTGTATAGATACTATTTATAAGATGAAGTTTAAGAATGGACAAATTAGACGAATCAATGTCAATATTGCTGCAACTACTATTGAGGACTATAAAAAGTTAAAGGAAGCAGATATTGGAACCTATATTTTATTCCAAGAAACATATCATAAGCCAACATATGAAAGGGTTCACCCTAATGGGCCAAAACATAACTATAGTTATCATACATCTGCTTTCCATAGAGCGATGTTAGGTGGTATTGATGATGTAGGATTTGGTGTATTATATGGTCTATACGACTATAAATACGAAACAATTGCTATGCTCATGCATGCCGAAAAGTTAGAAGAAGATATGGGAGTAGGACCACATACTATTTCTGTGCCACGAATCAGACCAGCTGAAAATGTTGAGACAAGTCAATACCCTGGTGTAGATGACAAGGCGTTTAAACACATCATTACAGTACTTCGATTAGCCGTGCCTTATACAGGTTTGATTATCTCTACGCGAGAAGATGGAAAGTTGAGAGAAGAAGCTTTAGAACTTGGGATTTCACAGATGAGTGCCGGTTCTTGCACAGCAGTAGGTGGGTATCAAACACCTCATCATAAACCACAATTTGAGGTAGAAGACCATAGAACACCTCAAGAAGTCATCAAAGATTTGTTGCAAAGAGGCTACATTCCAAGCTACTGTACAGCTTGCTATAGGCAAGGGCGTACAGGGGACCGTTTTATGCAGTTTGCAAAGAGTGGAGAAATCGGTAGCATCTGCACACCGAATGCTCTACTGACCCTAAACGAATATTTAAATGACTATGGAGATGAAACCCTTCAACAAATAGGTAAGAAAGTCATCTGGGAACAACTTGAGACAATGGAAAATGAGACAGCGCGCACAAAGGCTAAAGAGTGGATTAAGCGTATTGATGCAGGGGAACGTGACTTTAGATTTTAAGAGGGAGGAGTACTATGCAACAAACACCAAAAGGCAATCAACTTCATATAGGACTGTTTGGCAAACGTAATGCAGGAAAGTCTACGTTAATGAACCGGCTCTTGGGACAAGATTTATCTATCGTTTCTCCAATTGCTGGGACAACAACGGATATTGTGCATAAGAGCAAAGAGTGGCATCCGCTGGGGCCTGTGATATTTGTTGATACCCCGGGGCTAGATGATGAAGGTGAACTGGGGAAATTGAGGGTGCAGAAGGCATTTGAAACACTGCAACAAATAGATCTTGTGTTATGGGTGAGCCAGGAGCCAGAACTTGAGGAAGCAGCAAAGCAAATTTTAGAAAAACTTAAGGGCAGGGATATTCCTTATATCATGGTATACAATATCCACGAAGAGCACCACGAGTGGCTGCAAGAACAAGAAGAAAAAAAAGAAGAATCACTAGCTTATATACCGATAAATGCTCAGAATGGGCAGGGGATGGAGCAATTAAAACGCGCAATAACTCAAACATTATCACAAAAGAATGAGAAGAAATGCATAGGTGATAAGGTACAGGTAGGAGAAGTGATCATGCTGGTCATGCCACAAGACTTACAAGCGCCGAAGGGGAGACTAATCTTGCCACAAGTACAGATTTTAAGAGAACTCTTGGATGCTCATGCCATTCCTATCCTAACGACAAAAGAGACGTTGAAAGAGACATTGGCAGCTTTACACAAACCACCGAGTCTCATGATTACAGATTCTCAAATCTTCAAAGAGGTTTATGAGATATGCCCGAATGGTGTACGACTTACTTCCTTTTCTATACTAATGGCAAGACAAAAGGGAGACTTAAATCAATATATAGAAGGTGCCAGGGCTATTAGTAGGCTTAAAAAAGGCGACCATATTTTGATCGCTGAGAGCTGTACCCATAATCCTCTACACGGAGATATTGCACGTCATAAGATTCCTCGGGCAATCACTAAGAAAATAACAGAAGGGGTGGTATTTGAAAATATATGTGGGAATAGCTTTCCAGAAGATTTAGCTAAGTATAGCTTGATTATTCAATGTGGAGGATGTATGCATACACCAAGGCAAGTGCAAGCAAGAATTGAAAAGGCACAAGCTACGCAATGCCCCATTACAAATTTTGGTGTAGCCTTAGCCTATTTAGCGGGTATATTGGAGAAAATATGGATTCCTAGTTAATACAGAATAAAAGAGGGTGAAAAAAGGCAATATATATTGTTGGATTTATATCACAATGTATAAGTATAAGTATTTCTTATAAGTAAGATAAAAAATAGTAATTATACTTATAGATAGATTTATAGTATGATAAAGACAAGAACAGCTTAGGAGGTATGTGGAACATGGTTAGTGCAATTGTAGGTGGTAACTGGGGTGACGAAGGAAAAGGTAAAGTAACAGACTTATTAGCAGGAGATGCAGATATTATTATCCGTTTCCAAGGTGGAGCTAATGCAGGACATACAATTATCAATGAATACGGAAAGTTTGCTTTACATCTTTTACCATCAGGGGTGTTTAGAAAAGATGTAGTGAATGTTATTGGACAAGGGGTGGCTCTTGACCTTAGCAAATTATTTGATGAATTAGATGGCCTTACAAGTCGTGGCGTACCAATGCCAAACATTCTTGTATCTGATCGTGCACAGATTTTAATGCCATATCATGTACTTTTTGATCAATTAGAAGAAGATAGATTAGGTGCTAAAAGCTTTGGTTCAACAAAATCAGGGATTGCACCATTTTACTCAGACAAATACTTGAAAATTGGTGTGCAAGTAGGCGAAATGTTTGATAATGAAATTTTGATGGAACGTTTAGAAAAAGTATGTGAAATCAAAAATGAAATGATTAAAGCACTTTATAAAGATGCAGCTTTACTTGAGCCACAAGCAATCTTTAATGAAGTGATTCAATATCGTGAACGTCTTCAACCAATGGTAACTAATATTGCATACTATTTAAATGATGCAATGAAAGCAGGTAAGAATATTTTACTTGAAGGCCAACTTGGAGCATTAAAGGATACAGATAACGGAATCTATCCTTATGTAACATCTTCATCACCACTTGCAGGATTTGCAACAGTAGGGGCAAGTATTCCGCCACATGCAATTACTAAAATTGTAACTGTTGTTAAGTCATACTCTTCAGCAGTAGGGGCTGGAGCTTTTGTAAGTGAAATCTTTGGAGAAGAAGCAGAAGAACTTAGAAAACGTGGTGGTGACTGTGGCGAGTACGGTGCTACAACAGGCCGTCCACGTCGTATGGGTTGGTTTGATGTAGTTGCTACAAAATATGGTTGCATGCTTCATGGTACAACAGATGTAGCCCTATCTCTTCTTGATGTATTAGGTTACTTAGATAAAATACCAGTATGTACTGGTTATGAAATTGATGGGGTTGTATCAGACGTATTCCCATGTACACCACAGCTTAATAAAGCTAAACCAGTTTTAACTTATTTAGATGGATGGAAGTGTGACGTAAGTGGCATTAGAAACTACGAAGACCTTCCAGAAAATGCTAGAAAATATGTAGAGTTTGTAGAAGAAAAATTAGGTTACCCAGTAACTATGGTTTCTAATGGTCCAAAACGTGAAGACATTATTATGAGAAATGTCAAATAACTAGACAGTATTATTTGTAAAGCATGCTATAAAGTGAAAAGGTATGAGGCTATCCTTAGGGGGATAGCCTCATTTTTGTATATAGAAAATTTATGGGAAAAATATTTTCAATATATAATATTGACTTCTGGGTCTGTTTGTAACAAAATATAAATAGACCTGTAGGTTTGAAAGTTAGAAAAGAGGTAAATATCTATGAAACGTGAAGAGCAAAATGAAAAAAGTCGTAATCGTATTTTACAAGCAGCTTTAAAAGAATATGGTTCGAAAAATTTTAGTGAAACATCTATCAATACGATTTGTAAAGAAAATGGTATATCTAAAGGATTAATTTATCATTATTTTGAAAATGTAGATCAACTTTTTTTAGCCTGTGTAGATGAGTGTTTTACACAAATGTATGAGTATTTAGAAGAAAAGGTCCATATAGTCCCAAATGATAAAACAGCTACACTAGATTGCTTTTTTAAGGAAAGATGTGCTTTCTTTAGCAGCAAACCAGAGCTTGCTCATGTTTTTAGTATTGCTTTGTTTCAAGTACCGCCACATTTGAAAAATGAAGTTAGGCAGAGAAAAGCTAAATTAGATAAGTTTAATAGAAATTTAATAGGAAAATTATTAAATCTTATTGAGCTTAGAGAAGGGGTTACAATAGAAGAGGCAGTAGAATACATCATGAGCTTTAGCGAATTTTATAATAACTCTTTTAATGAGCTGGAATTAGTAGGGTATACAGAGAAAGAGCGTTTAGACCTTCATGAGGCGCGATTACTCAAAGCTATTGATTTATTAATCTATGGAATTGGAAAATAGGAGATGTTAGAGATGATGGATTTAGCGAGGTTTATCATAGTTATAGGCATTGCATTTGGTGTAGGAAAACTTGTAACGAAAATAAAAATGCCAGCTATATTAGGATGGCTAGTGACAGGAATGATTTTAGGGCCACATGCTGTGGGGTTGCTCACAGAAGGGATGATGGAGCAAAGGTGGTATGAAATGACCATGCACATCTTAGAATGTGCAGTGGGTATTTTAATCGGAAGTGAGTTAGTATGGAATAAGATAAAAAAGTCAGGTAAACAAATTGTAGTCATTACTTTAACGCAATCATTAGGAACATTTCTAGTGGTCTCAGCAGTATTTGGGATACTCTTTTACTTTATGAATATCCCACTATACTTAGCTGCTATATTTGGTGGTATTGCATTGGCAACGGCACCCGCACCGGCTTTATCTATTGTAAATGAATATAAGACAGATGGACCAGTTACAAAAACACTTATTCCTATGGCGGCATTAGATGATTTAGTAGGTGTTACAGTCTTCTTTTCTGTTATAGGCATTGTAGCAGCTAATATTTCTACACAAAAGTTACCGAGTTATATGATTCTACTAGTTATCTTATTACCACTTATAGTTGGAATTGGAGTAGGCCTCCTAGGGGGAATTGTACTGAAAAAAGATAGGTCTAAGATACCCACATTAATTTTAACCTGTCTTATGATTTTAGTGGCAACAGCTATAGGCTTTGCAATAAATGAATTTGTATTTCAAAGACCAGTATTGAATTTTATGTTGATAGGGATGGCTTTTACAGCAACTTTTGCCAACATGATTTCGGAGGAACGTTTAGAAGCTATTTTGAAAGCTTTTCAACCTGTATTAGGAATAAGTTTGATTATCGTTATTCTGAATTTAGGTGCACCACTTGATTATCATCTTATATTTGGTGCAGGTATTTTTACTGCTATTTATATTTTAGCGCGTGCAGCAGGAAAGATAGGCGGGGCTAAACTCGGGGGCAAGATGATGAAAGCACCAGAGACCGTGCAAAAATATCTTGGATTTACACTTTTACCACATTCAGGGGTATCTCTTGTTTTTACAGGTATTGCTGTTTCAATTTTAAGTGGGCCAGCACCAGAATGTGCTCAGATTATTCAAGGAACGATAGCAGCAGCGGCAGTTATTAATGAGGTGATTGCTGTTTTTGTAGCAAGGCAAGCTTTCAAATGGGCAGGTGAAATGGATAAACTTAAAAACTAAGATTATTTTAGCTCTTAAATTTTGTAGAATAGAAGAATGTGAATAGATTAGTAAGAAATTACAAACTGGAAAAAAATTTACTTGGCTAGACTTTTCCAGTAAAATTTTGGTATACTATAATTGAAACTAAAAAAGAGAAAACTACAAAGAAATAAGAGATGAAAATAATGAAATATATAGACTTAACGTTAACTGTTAGAAAAACAAACAAGGCCTATCAATGGGCACAATCTCAATTAAAAAAAGAAATCGTAATGGGTCATGTAGGTACACATTTTGATGTCTATGATAGATCCAATATCCCACTTGAATATATGCAAACAAGGGGTGTACTCTTAGATGTAAGCCATGTCAAAGGAAGAGAAATTACAAGTGATGATGTGGATTTGGATTATGTAAAACCAGGAGACTTTGTACTCATTCGCACAGGCGCAATAGAAAGACATCCTTATGGAAGTGGTCTATATTTTAGAGAGGGGCCTATTCTCGCTTGGGACTTAATTGAAGAACTCATTGATTCTAGAGTGAGCTTTATTGGCTTAGATGCATCGGATATAAGACGTGCACAAGAGCATGTAGAAGCTGAAAAAATGTGTGAAGCTAAAGGCATTTACGTTGTTGAAAATCTTAAAAATCTAGATAAGATTAAGCCAGATGTTGTATGTAAAATGCTGACTATGTGGCAAGATGACATAGAAGCAACAGGTGTTAGATGTCGTGTAGTGGCAGTACAACCAGAAGATGATGAAGAATAATAGATTAATCCATTATAGCTTATTTAAAGTAACTCAAAGGGAGGACTTTAAATAAGCTTTTTTGCCTGGAAAATTTATTAAACAACGTTATAGAGTTCTTCTTGTTGGGTTATATAAGAAGAGACTAAGCCTTGAGGGTCATCTAGCAAAGCGTTAAGAAACCCTTCATAAATAAGATTAAGATCAGAGTGGGTTCTAAAGTCTTTGGCAGTTGTAAGAATAGGTTTTTTATCAAAGTGTATAATATCTGCTTTGCTTAATATGTAAGACACAAATTGAGAACAAAAGTAACTATGTTTAGGTTCGATTTTAATATGGAATAGCCTGCCTATAACGCCTAGAATATTATATTTATATTTTGTGGGTTCATTTAGGAACGGAGATAGAACGTCTAGCAGTTTAGTGTATTGAGTGTCACTAATGGTGAGTTCATACATTTGGCACTCTGTCTTTGGAAAAGCAGCAACCCATTTAACATAATCTTCTTCTTTAAAGCCACCAATAAAAGGATTACGAACTTTTTTTCGACTAAAGCTATAGCCGCAAGTAAAGTCATCGTTAAAAAGTAAAGAAACATGAGCATAGGGTTCATGGGTATAGCGCTTAATAAGATAACAAAAAACACTTTCGGTTTTTGTAAGCATGATATAGATTGTTTTCATAGATATCCCCTTAAAAGTAATGTAGAAAGTGTGAAGAAAGTATAAAGATAGTATAAAGGAAAAATGTTGAAAGTTCAAATACTAGACGTATATTTGAAAGGAAATAAAAGTTTTTTGCTAGATAAACTGTGTAGAAAAATAAAATAAATCTTTCTGAATTACTGCACAATAATGCTTGATTACACTATTGTATATGGTAAAATATAGTAATAACCTAAGGTTTAAACAAGAGTTGAAAGGGGTGAAGTATTTGAAGGATTACAAAAAGAAAATGGCGTGGCTAGTAGTACTTTGCATGATCATGAACATCTTGGTAGGCAATCCGTATAGCATGACTTTGCAAGCAAGAGAAAACAAGTTAGTAAATGGTAGTGTAAATGTAGATGGGGATGGCTCGGAATGGTCAGGACTCGTGCAGCAAGGCATAGCTAAGAAGGTAGGAGAAGGTCCTGTACATAATTTTGGAACCGTTACCACAACAGCAGGTGCCTTGTATTTGGCAACAGATGGGGCGGACTTATACTACTATGTGGAAGCCCAAGTCCCAGATTGGGGCGAATGGGGAATGAGTTTAGACTTGGGGCTCTATGTAGAGGGGCAATCAGGTGGACAAAGTAAGCCAGCATGGAGTAGAACATATGAATTTGCAATGGAGAAAACCCCTCAATATCACATTATGGTACAAAATAGGGGCAGTAATGGGGTAGCACAAGCTCAATTAGGTACAACAGGAAAATCTATTGATTTAGCGGGACAAACACAAGTAGATAGCTCTAAAGGCTATGAAGGAAAGGTCAAACTTTCTGATTTAGGCATTACAGACTCTACAAATATTTATGTTATGGCAGTGATAACGGGGAATCAGGATGATCTACAGCTTTTAATGTAATTCCTGAAAGTAGTAAGAATGAATTAGCAACCGATTACAGTGCCAACCCACCTAAGCAATTAGGAGAATATACAGAGCGTTTTGAAGTGGAGTTTGAAAAACCAGCTATTCCGGAATACATAAGTCCAGAAGTAGATATGGGCATGAAGTCACTTTTAGGTACTATGAGGATGGGAATACACAGCCTGTACGCGTAGCAGGTTCATTTAATAGTTGGGGAAATAGTAAGGATACGCTTATTAATAATGAGTATGGTGTAGGAGAAATGACGCTAGAACTTGAAGCAGGTAGACATGAGTATAAGTTTATTGTTGGAGAGAATAGCTGGAAACAAGATCCTAAGAATTTACCTTAAGAAGGGGATAACAGTATTGTAATTGTTTCGGGGATAGATGTAGGGAGTGGTCCAGAAAGTATTGTGAAAGATGTACCATTGGTTTTACCTATGATGGGAACGGTTTATGACCAAGATGAGGTTAAA
>NZ_JAVVQU010000026.1:13566-45191 GCF_036655075.1 Niameybacter sp.
TGTACCATTGGTTTTACCTATGATGGGAACGGTTTATGACCAAGATGAGGTTAAACATGAAGAAGTACCTGTGAAATATGAAGTGGTACCTGTAGAAGGTATAGAAGCAGAGGCTATTTGCTTAACAACCGTGGATGGTAAGACTGAGGTTAAAATTAATGGAGCTTATCCATTAAAGACTGTTAAGTTACAAGCAAGTGCTATGTTACAGCAAGAAAAGTATACAGCAAGTGTAGTATTAAAAGTAGAAGAATCACTTTATACGTATACCATTAATTATTTAAGGCCTACCGGTGACTATGAAGGATGGAACTTGTGGGTTTGGATTGATGGCAAAGAGGGTATGAAAAAAGATTTTGATGCAGAGGAGAACTTTGAGATAAAGGACGATTCCATAGAGGGAAAAACAACTTATACTTTCAAACAAGTGATCTATCAAATTCCAGAATCTAAGCTGAACTTTATTACCCGTCAAAAGGTAGGAGAGAATGAATGGGGTAAGCAAGACCCAGACCGTTTGATTCAAGTGCCACAAGGAGAAACCCAAGAGGAAGTATGGATTATAGATGGGGATAACCAGGTGTACACAAATTATCAAGATATTGATTTTGCAAAGGCCATAGTCAATGCTTTTGCAGAGACTTCAGATGAAGTATATGTGAGTGTTAACAAGGAAGTAGGACCACTGATTAATCCTTATCTTCAAAATGAAAAAGGAGAAAAACTTCCCGTTACTACAACAAAATTGAAGGATAAAGCGTATAGTTTTAAAATCAATACTGCTTTAAAACCAGATGAATTGTATAGTGTAGGTGCAGACGGTCCAAACCTTGTGTTATCACCATGAGAGGGATTTTGGATGACTACTATTATGAAGGGGATGACTTAGGTCTTAGCTATAGTGAAACAGAAAGCACCTTTAAAGTATGGGCGCCTACAGCTAAGCAAGTGGTGCTCTATACTTATCTGGATGGTGGAAACTATAATGTGGAAACTGGACTTGTAGAAGACCATTCTAAGGGTAAGCCAAACCCAATGGTAAGAGGCGAACAAGGGGTGTGGCAAACAACTATATCTGCTAATCTAGAAGGTCAATTTTATATGTATCAAGTAACCTTTCCAGATGGAAAAGTTGAATATGCTGTAGACCCTTATGCTAGAGCAACATCAGCAAATGGTCAGTGGACTGCAATTGTTGATTTAAGTAAGACCAATCCAAGTGGGTGGCAACAAGATGAAGGCCCAGAGTTGGTAAGTCAGGCAGATGCTATTTTAAGCTTGTACCAGGTTACTACTATAGAACAACCGAAGAGGGCAACTTTAGTAATGGATCTGGATGTGGAAATGAAGTTGCATCAGAACGTCCGATGGTACGTAAGTATATCAAAGACTCTGTGAAGTACTGGGCAGGTGGTTCTACACCGCTTCCCTAAAATGAGCAAACTTTAAAAGGCGCACAAAAAGATAAGGACGTTGCAATCTTCAACGACGAAATACGTAGTGACATCAAAGGTGGAAGTGACGATGCAAGCAAAGGTTTTGCAACAGGAGAAATGGGTAAAGTATTAGAAAATGAAACTGTTAAGCGGTCGCTTCTTGCTAATGGGATTGTGCTTACTTCACAAGGGATACCTTTTATCCATGCAGGTGATGAAGTATTAAGAAGTAAATATGGGGATCACAACAGTTACAAAAGTCTAGATGCTATTAATCAAATTAGATGGGCAGACAAAGATAAGTTTGAGCCTGTGATGGACTATTACAAAGGATTGATAGCATTAAGAAAGCAACATCTAGCCTTTAGAATGGAGTAAGATACGCAAATAGAAAAATATTGTGATTATTTATAATGCCAATACAACGAGCCAAGAGGTGAAATTGCCTCATCAAGGAGAGTGGAAAGTTGTTGTAGATGACAAGCAAGCAGGAACCAATGTTTTAAGAACATTGCCACAAGCAACAAAGGTAAATGTAGCACCTTTATCTATGATGGTACTGTATGATGAGGAGGACCGGTATGTAAGTGTGCCAACGACTTTGGAAGTTTCTACTCAATAAGTTGGTTTAGCAATAGGTGGGAAAGCTCAAGTTAAAGCTGTAGTAAAAGACCAAAAAGGTACGCTCATTCAAACCGTAAACATTAATGTTGTACCAAGACGGATTCCAACTACAGTGTCTATTGAGGCAAGTGATGACTTTGTATATGAAGGTCTTAGTGTACAATTAACAGCAAGAGTCAAAGACCAAGTTGACCAACTTATGACAGGGAGTCAGTAACATGGTCAACTTCTACACCAGAGCTTGTAAAGGTAGATAAAGCAGGAAAGGTTACAGGGATAACGCCCTATTTAAAGTGGGTCAGATACACACCGTAAGTAAAGTAGAAGTGGAAATTAACGACCAATTCTATGAGATGACTTATAATCCAGAAGAAGAATGGTTTGAATATACTTATGTAGGACTTGAAGAAGGGGAATATGGGTATTGTTATCATGTCACCTATGCAGATGGCACAACTAAAACGTATTTAGACCCCTACAATAAAAAAGAAAAAGATGGTAAATCCATTATAACGTATACAAAGTTACACTTTGAAGTAGAAGCTGGGGCTATGCCTTATGCCATTGACTACAACCCAAATAGTGTGATTACATTGAAGGTAGAAGGAGAGACAGACCAGCTTGAGTGTATCGAAATAGACCTAACAAGTGTAGGGGGCAGGGTTGTAGAAGTGGATCCAACACTGATGGCACTCACTATAGGTGTGGATCAAGAAGTGACACCAGGTGTGAAGGTACTCCCCATTACTTTAAAAGATGCAATGAACAATGTATATAAGAGTCAAGTAGAGATCGAAGTGAAAGGTCGTAATGTGACAGCTACAGACGACTTTGACTGGGATGAGGCTACCATCTACTTTATGCAATGGGCTAGGATGGATTAAAGGCTATGAAGATGGAACGTTTTTACCTAAGCAGATAGTTACAAGGGCAGAAGCTACACAAATGGTTTTACGCTTTTTAGAAAGTTATTTTCAATAAGCGGATAGAAAATAACTATTCTGACTCATACTAATGTCAAAAAGCTATGAGGTGAATAGATGGATGCAAATATAGAAGTTTTAAACTTTATTTATCAAAATTCAGAAATGGGAACCAACACTTTAACTGAGCTAATTGATATAGCAGGAGATGTACCTTTTGAGCATGTGCTTTTGAAACAGCTTGAAGGCTATAAAGCCATTAATAAAGAAGCAGTGAGTTTACTTGAACAAGCAGACCATGAGCCAAAAGGTATCAAAAAGTTAGATCAAGTCAAAACATATTTTATGATTAAAGTCTCAACTTTAAATAATCAATCAGCTTCACATTTTGCTGAAATGCTTATTCAAGGAAGTACAATGGGAACAGTAGATATGTGTAAGAAATTGAATAGCTACCCAGACTTAAAAGATGAGATACGTGCACTGGCTCAACATCTTTTAGAATTTGAAGAAAGTAATATTGAAGAACTTAAGACTTATTTGCGTCAAGATAAAGCGTAAGTGAAGTATAGGGGGCACTACACTGTTTATTGGGTGTAGTGCCTTTATTTTATGGTTTTGTCCCAGGTGGCAAATGGACTGGTTTGAAATAGAAGTTTTAGGATAAACTTAAAAGTATGAAATAAGGATGTATTTTGTGATAAGATAAAGGATGACGCAATGAGAATAAGACAGCAAAAGGAGAGTAAAAGCTATGCCAATGTTACGTATTCGCGGCATTCAAATGCCTAAAATTAAAGAAGTAAGTCGTGAATTAGTAGAGTGTTCAATGCATTCTAAATCCTAAAATAACAAAAGAAAAGAGATGAGACAGATGCTCAATATTCCAACTATGTATCAAGAACGCTTGAGGGCGGTCTATGACCACTTTAAAGTTTTAGAGCTGGGTGAGTATGAACTCTATTTATTTGGTAGTTATGCCAAAGAAGCGGTCAAAGCTACAAGTGATATTGACCTTCTAATCTTATTAGATAAGCCTCTCACCCCCAAAGAAGCCAAGATGCTTCGCATGGATTTAAGGGAAGATTATGAGGAGCAAATACATTATAGGTATGAAGTGGATGTAAAAGTTTATAGTAAGACACGTTTTTTAGAATTGGCAAGCAAACTTTCTTTTGAAAGTGAGATTGCTAAATATATGATATCCTTAAAGGAGGCGGTGGAAGGTGAATAGGTCAATGATTGATTTTGCCAACACAGATTATGAACTCATTCAACATATTAAAGAGGTCAAAGGTATGGAAGACCCTACCATCGTCAATTGCCAACAATGTGCAGAAAAATATTTGAAGCATCTTGTGCGTGAGCATGCTGAAGAGGTGATGCGTACCCATAGTATTTCTGCCATGATTGCTAAGCTAGATGAAAAATTTCCAGAGTTACAAGACTTTAAGCGTATTGCAAGGTTCCTCACAGATAGCTATTATGACAGACGCTATGAAAGTGAAGACTATGTGCTGCTTGAGCCGGATGAATACGATGATTATCTGAGTCAGAGCTTAGAACTTATAGCTTATTTAAGAAAATTATGTGGGATTTCTTAAAGTGTGAATAAATCTTTAGAAAATCCTTAGAAACACTCCTTATACTAATAAAAAAGTAAAGGAGTGTTTTATTATGGAAAAAGAAATAAGTATGCAACAAGAAATAAATAAAAGAAGCAAAGGATTAAACAGTTTTCAGCTTAAGGTCATTGCACTAGTTTTGATGGTACTGGACCATATTTATTATTTCTTTGGATTTACCGAGCAGGTGCCTGTGCTATTTTCACAACTTGGGAGAATATCAGGATATATCTTCTTATTTATTGTGTTAGAAGGTTTTCAACATACACGTAGCCGTAAAAAGTATATTGGGCGTATGTATGGATTATCTGTGTTGATGGGATGTATCAACTATAGTATTGTAAGTTTTGGATTTGCAAGACCCGATGGATTTTATCCAATAAATAATATTTTTGCGACATTTACTTTGGTTCTTGTTGTTATATCAGGGATAGAAGGGCTTAAGCAAAAACAATGGTTGAAAGGACTTGGGTGCTTGGCAGTAGCTATTGTGCCTAACGGTTTGGCGTATTTAGTGCCAATGCATATGATGCCTGTGTTAGGTCTTGTGATGACAACTGTGCTTCCACTTCCAATGTTTGTAGAGGGGGGGATTTTCTATGTTATTGCAGGGATCTTACTCTATGTATTGAGAAAATGCAAAGCCGTACAAATGACTGTGTTTGGAGTCTTTACTTTAACATGGACTATTGGTATGCCTTATTTAATGGGGATGGAACTAAGTGTTTCAAGTTTGATTCATATGTATTATGAATGGATGGGAATTTTTGCTATTCCATTTATGTGCCTTTATAATGGTGAGAAAGGCAGAAGTATGAAAGGCTTTTTCTACAGCTTTTATCCGTTGCATGTATATGGATTTTATATCTTGTCCGTCTTACTCTATCATATGATAAAATAAAGGAAGAAAAGCTTGAGTATAATAAAGAAATTGATAAGTATAGTTAAGGAATAGAGCACTACTAAGAGACAGCGACACAAAGTAAGAATAAGATGTAAGCGGGGAGTGTGTATATGAGTAGGATTTTGGTTGTAGATGATGAAGAAGATCTGGTAAGGTTGATTGCTACTATTTTGAAAAAGTCAGGACATGAGGTAGTGATGGCTTGTTCAGCAAAGGAAGTATTGGAGAAAGACTACAAATTTTTTGACCTTATTTTACTAGATGTGATGATGCCAGAGATGGATGGATTTGAGCTTTGCAAGCAGATTCGTAATCAGGTGGATGCCCCTATTATCTTTTTGACAGCTAAAAGTATGGAAAATGATATCATGTACGGGCTTGCTACAGGTGCAGATGACTATTTGACAAAGCCTTTTGGAGCAGGTGAGCTACGCGCACGAGTAGAGGCCCACTTAAGGCGAGAACAGCGGGAGAAAAAGCATACACTGCATGTATCAGGAGTAGATTTTAATCTTACAGGTAAAGAAATGCTTATAGATGGAGAACGTATGAGTTTAACAAAAAGTGAATATTTGATTTGTGAGTATTTAGCTTGCAATAAAGGACAAGTGTTCACCAAGGAGAGCATCTATGAAAAGGTCTATGGTTATGAGGGTGAGAGTGATGTGAGTACGATTACTGTTCATATTAAAAACATTCGCATCAAGCTTAAGCCGTACAATGTATCTCCAATAGAAACGGTGTGGGGGATTGGTTACAAATGGGTTTAAGAAAGCGGTCACTTAAAAGTATTTTTATAGAATATATGGGTGCACTTGTAGGGACCAGCCTCTTAATGATGGCTTTGGTAGTATTGGTAATGAACGTGTGTATACAAACAGGCATCATTTTGCCCGCTAATTATGAAGAAGATGTGGCCTTAGCGGCTAGAGCACTATTACAAGGGAGAGAGTCCTTGTCTGTAGAGGATTTGCCAAGGGGATGTGAGTACGCACTTTACAACCATGAGGGGCAGGTGTTGTCTACTAACTTGAAGGAAGAGGAACTCCCTGGTGCCTTAAGATTTTTAAAAACAAAGGAAAAGGAGGACAATATCAACCAGTATGTTGTTATTGAAGGGGAGAAGGAATGGGCAGTGATTCAATATCAACTGCTGGCCAAGTATAAGTCACCTATGTTACAACAATACTTACCGTCTGCTGAACTTTTATTTTTAATGAGTCTTATTGTGAGTATGCTTGTTGGTGTAAGTTTAGTATCAAGTATTTATGCCAATAAGCTTAAACGGGGACTTTTGCCCTTGCAAGAGGCTGTAGAGCATATCAAAAGTCAAGATTTAAACTTTCAAGTGCAAACAAGTCCCATTCAAGAATTTGCTGAGATTAGTGCCTCTCTAGAACAGATGAAAGAAGCGCTGAAAACCTCACTTCAGACCCAGTGGAACTTAGAAAAAGCGAAGCAGGAGCAGATGGCAGCTATTGCCCATGATATTAAAACACCCCTTACAATTATTAAGGGGAATGCAGAGCTGTTAGTAGAAGATGAGACACTAGATGAAGAGCAACAAACTTTTAGTACGTATATTTTGAAAAACAGCAGACAGATTCAAGATTATATTCAACGTCTTTTAGATATTTCAACGGCTAAACAAATAGGCACCTTAAATAAAACTATTCTATCACTAGAAAGCTTCATGGGCCAGGTAGTAGAACAGGCGAAGGGATTAGCTGATATAAAAGGGATTAACATCCAAGTGGCCTATCCAAGGCAGACTTATGAATTAAAACTTGACCAAGAACTTATGAATAGAGCACTGCTTAATATTATAAGTAATGGTATTGACTATACACGACCCCACTCTAGGCTGAGTGTTGAAGCACGCATAAAGGAAGATGGGCAAAGCAGACAGTTAGAAATTGCTGTATTAGATGAAGGGGAAGGCTTTAGCCAAAAATCTTTGCAAAATGCTTGCAATGAATTCTATATGGGTGAGGAAAGTAGAAATCGAAAAGGGCACTATGGCATGGGGCTTCATATTGCTAAACAAATTGTGACACTACATGGAGGGGAGCTTATGCTGACCAACCGGACTGAACAAAAAGGTGGGAAAGTTGTGATTACTATTCCACTAGGAGACTCTATAAAGACTCTATAAAATTTATAGGGTGAATAGAGGTTGATTTGATTGTACGTGATAAAATTTGTTTTAATATGGTATACTAAGAGATAGAGCAGTCTTAGGACCGAAAATTTATGAATAAATGAGGAAATCATATATGTATTGCGTAGTTGGAGAAAAAGTACTTCAATGTGAAGTAAAGAAAAAAGATGAGAGAGCTTCTGTGTGTAAAGTAGGTGCAGCTAAGAAAGAACAACGTGTAGCTAATAACTGTATCTTCGCATCAGAAGAAGTAGCTAGAGACTTTTTAAAGAAAAAACGTAAAAGTCAAATAGAAGAGAATAACCAAGTTGTAAGTAACGTACAACGTTGCAATGAAATGTATGAAGAACTATTCAAAGAAACAGGCATAGAAGTACGTACAATTGATAGACAATGGACAATCAATATGGCGACTAAGCATATTGCCAGCCTTAAGAAAAAGATTGCAGACAAGCCAGAGCTTCATGCTAAAAATGTAAGCAAAGCTTTCCATGGGGCACCAAGCAAAAAGGATTCAGACCTTAAAAGAGGCCGTAATAGTGCTTATAGCAAGAAACCTTCACAAGGTGGAGATAGAAGTAAGAGCCATAGTACAGGTAGAAGAGAACATAAATAGTTTTAACAAGTAGCACGTGTCAACTAGAGAGAATATATAAAAGCACTATCAAACTCATCTGAATTTAGTTTGATAGTGCTTTTATGCATCGTTTTTGTGGCAAGATTACGTGTTGAGTCCAGTAAAGGTGTAGAGAGGCGTGCTATATACAACGAGGCAGAGATAATCATTTGTGAGAATTTTAAATATAAAGTATAAATAAATATAAATTATTCCGAAAAGTATATTGACTTGTCCATCTATATCCTATATAATGTAAATATGGAGTGAATTGTTAATTCAGTTCACACACTCAGACATAGCTATAAAGGAAAAGTGAATCCTAGGTCAATTTTTACTTTATAGCTGTGTTAGAAAGAGTTTTGAAAGTATTATGGTTTCTACCCCTCTTACCATAAACCGTAAAAACTTTTTCGAACGACCTAAAGAGGTTAGAGTGGCACCCCCTTAGGTTGGGCAATACCTATAATGTTACAAATATAAGCTTTTTCTACTTCTTTGTAGAAACCTCCTCAAAGAGTAAAGCCAGAGGAAATCCCTACATGTAGGGTGCCTGACTCAGACACTTGCAGTGATAAATGCAGCGCATCCCTTTCACCTATAGGCCCCTGATGAAGCACGGCTACAGTAGAGCATCCTACCGCTGACCTTGACGATGACGTTTCATATAAGAAGCTCTATAGCTTATACGTAACAAGTGCCACTAGCAAAAAGCTAACTTAAGTCTGCCTATGTTTGAGAAGAGGGGAGGCAACTTAGGTTAGCTTTTTGTGCGTGTAAGCGTTTTTACTAGAAAGACTAGGGAATGGAGTGGAGTATAGTATGAGAATGGATAGGATATACTATACTATTTAGATAGGGTGAGCCAAAGTGTTTGATAAAGTGAAAGGACAGGTCCATATGGAAGAAATGACAAGACAAGAAGCGGTTGAACAACAAATTAAAGAAAAAGATTTAGTGATACTTTACTTTACAGGTAGTGCCTGTGGAGCCTGCGAGGTCATTAAAATGAAGGTGGAAAGTGTGTTGTGTCAGTATCCTAGCGTACAAGCAATAGAAATAAATGGTGCTAAGTATCCTGAAGTAGCAGCTTGTTATGAAGTGTATGCCTTACCTCTTATCATTTTGTTTGTGCAGGGGAAAGAAAGTATAAGAGTAGGAAGAAACTTAGATTTATTGGAGTTTGAAAGGAAATTAGTGAGATATATGAACATGATGAATCCTCGGTAGCTTATTTAAAGTTATTGGGGATTCTTATTATGTGCTTTATTTTAAGAGCTAATCAGGTGGAAAGGAGTCCAGATCTAAACACTTAGGAGATAAGTAATCAATTCCGAAAGCACCTAATGGTGCGGTCAGCACAATGGCAATGACAGATACGGTGAGTACAATAGGTCCACAAGATAGCCCCATTGTAAGGGGAATACTGCCAATAGCTGCTTGAACGGTGGCTTTAGGCATATAGGCAACGATACAAAAGAGACGCTCACGAGTAGTGAGAGGCGTCTTAAGAAGTGCCAGCCATACGCCTAATGCTCTAAATATAAGGGCAAAGGAAATAACTAAAAGTGCTGGGCCAGTAGCCTTAAAAGCATAGCTTAAATCTACAGTGGCACCAACGAGTACGAAAAGAATAAGTTGTGCTGCTATCCAGAGCTTAGAAAACTTATGAGACAGTCTACTAGCAAGCGGAAGGTAGGTTCGGTAGAGTGTTGCGCCTAGTGTCATAATAGCGATAAGTCCTGAAAAAGGTATTGTAGTCTTAATACTATTTTCTAAGCTAACAAGTAAGAAGGACACACTTAAAATAATAATGACTTTAACTGAATCCCTTAAATGAAGTTTTTTGAACAATCCAGATAGAAAAAGGCCTATTAGTAAGCCCACTCCAATACCTAGCAAGATGGAGAGGGGAATACCTATAAAACTTTCCAGGGAAAAGTGTCCACCTTCTGCAATACCTGTAAATGAAGTAAAGAGGACAATGACAAAAATGTCATCAACAGAGGCACCAGCCATAATAAGCTGAGGAATACTATGATGGGTACCACGGTTTTCTTCTATCAAGTGTAGCATTCTAGGGACGATGACAGCGGGGGATACGGCTGCAAGTACTGTTCCTAAAATAGCAGCATCTAATAAAGAAATGCCAAGGAGTTTAGGGGCAATAATAAGCACACCAAGTAATTCTAAAAGAGCTGGTACAAAGCACATAAGAAGCGCAGGGCGACCTACCTTTTTTAGTGCGTTAAGGTCTAGTGAAAGACCAGCACGAAGTAAAATGATAACGAGTGCGATTTGCCTTAAATCGGCTGAGAGCTGTAAAAGGGTAGGATTGAGCAAATTAAGGGCGTAGGGTCCAAGGACGATACCTGTAATAAGCATACCGAGTAAGTCAGGTAAACCTAGCTTTTTCAGTAATCCCCCTAAAAGTAGACCACATAAAAAAATAAGTGCTAAACTGGTAAGAATCATCACATCACTCCTCTAATTTTTAATTTCAATGCACAATAGACGCAAAAAAAGCTGGTAACCCTGCGTGTAGCAGAAGTCATCAGCTTAAATAAGCAGTTTTGGATACTGATCCAAGGGAGACGTTCATTCCCCTTCGTTTGTTAACGACAGTATAATGCTGAAACCAGTGTAGCATAAGAAAGGGGGGAAGTCAAGGTAGGAATTTAGCATACAATTTCCTCAGGCCAATCTAAGATACCACCTAAATTATAAGTTTTTGTATAGCCTAAAGTTTCTAAAATATGGCAGCCTACTTTGCTACGTACACCGCTACGGCAGTACACATAAATGGGTTGGTTAAAATCTAAAAGTTCTTCTTCAGCACGGTCTTCTAGAAAGTTTAGAGGAATATGAACGGCATCTTGGATATGACCTTCTTTGAATTCATAGTTTTCACGTACATCAAGAATAATAGCATTTGAGTCCTTTTTTAAAGCTTTATATATAGTCATCTGGTTGTCTCCTTTTGAGATCTGGATTAGTATTTTACATAATGAGTTAAATAAGTTATAAACTAACTCATTCTTTGTCATAATATAATAGAGAACCTATAAAAACAAGCTAAAGAAAATATGTTTAAATAATAAAAATTATCATTTAGATTGTGTAAAGGAAACAAAATGTGTTATATTAAAATGTTTGATAGACCTTATCAGACTTAATACACAACTTAAAGGAGAAGACTTATGAATAAAAGAATGCTTGTGATTTCCCTAGATGCTATGATTTCAGAGGACTTAGAATATATTAAAACACTCCCCAACCTTGGACCAATTGTGCAAAAGGGAGCGATTGTGAAAAACGCTCAAACAGTGTATCCATCTTTGACTTATACAGCACATGCTTCTATGATTTCTGGTACATATCCAGACAAACATGGAATAGTGAACAATGAAATTTTTAATCCATTTATGAGATTTGGAGACTGGTTTGAAGAACGTACGGGTATTAAAGCAGCTATTTTGCCAGAAGAATGCGAAAAACATGGTTTAAAAGTACTGATTAATAGTTGGCCAACAATGGTAGGTGCTGATGTAACCTGGAACCTTCAACGTGCAGGAATCCATCAAGTTGCAGCAGATAAAAAGGCTTCTATGATTGCAAACTCTACACCAGGTCTTATGGAAAAAATGTATGAGCTTTGTGAGGATGCTTGGAAAGAAGATAAATACTATGACTCAGATAAATTCTCTGGGCTTGCAAGTAAGTATTTAATTGAAACTGAAATGCCAAATGTTATTTTTATGCATATGACACTTATTGACCATTACAGACATGTATACGGCGTATACAGTGAAAAGATTAAAGACGCAATTAAATTTATAGATGAAATGTTAGGTTATACTTTTGAAGCCCTTAAAGCAAAAGGTCTTTATGATGAAACCATTTTTGTTATTTGTTCAGACCATGGACAAGTTGATATTGATGAAAGTATTAACTTAAATCGTGACTTTATGGACAAAGGTTGGATTAGTGTAGATGAAGCAGGGAATGTGACAGATTGGAAAGTATTTGCGCACTCAGCAGCAGCTTCAGCACAAGTCTATGTGCGAAATCATGATGCGGCCCTTGTAAAAGAAGTGGAAGCGTACTTAAGAGCCAACAAAGAACGTTTTAAAATTGATCAAATGTTTACAACTCAAGAGGTAAAAGAAGCTTATAAATTAGATGGAGACTTCGACTTTATACTTGAAGCGGAGGAAGGTGTAGGCTTTAACTATATGTTAAGTGCACCATTTATCAAACAAGTAGCAAATGAAGACTACCGTACAAGTGTAGGGACACATGGACATATTCCAACAAGAGGTTCTCAGCCTGCATTAGTCCTTTGTGGACCTGGTGTAAAGTCAGGTGTTGTATTAGAAAAAGGACACAATGTAGACATTGCACCAACATGTGCAGCGCTACTTGGATTTGAAATGCCAGGAGCAGATGGACGTGTACTTACAGAGCTTATTGAGCAATAGGTAAGGCACATAAAATAAGTTTTTAGAAGTTGAATAAGAAGCAGCTATTAGGGCAAATACTCTAACAAATATGTAAAGAAGAGTGGAAGGAGAACTTTACATGAGGAAGAGGAAACATACTAATAGCTGCTTATTAAGTTTGTTGAGTATTTGTGCAAGTATAGCCTTTGTATTACTTGCAGGGGTCTTTGGGTTATATGTGTTATCAGAAAAGCCAACTATTTATGAAGAACAAGACGTAGTGGTAACAAGCAAAGCAAATAAAGACTCTGTTGAAGTAGTCAAAGCCCTTGAACCAAATTTAGAAGAAGATACCGATGAAGAGAAGATTGCCACACCTCCAAAGAGTGACACACTGACTGAGGAAAGCATAGCACAAAGTGAAGCACCTAATAATCAAGAGGTAGCAAGCAATATATCACAAGAAGAGACTTTGGGACAAGCTATAGATGAAGTAGAAGCAGGCCAGAACTTACCAGAAACAAGACAGAACTTACCAGAATCTAGCGAGAGTGCAGAAGTAGTAGATGGTGAGTCAGCTAAGACTCAGCCAGAAGATGAAGACTTTGAAGAAGTGCCCTTTTATGATGCTTATGTCTTAAAGTTAGATGAGAATATCGTAAACAAGATGGATGATGTTTACAATAATGGACAGATTGATTATCAAAATGTAGTGAATAAAATGTTTAAAAACTTATCTTTAAGTGACCAACTTCGATTACTCAATATCATCTTTTCAAAAGTTCAAAACATCAATATAAACGAAGTATGGAATATGATTAAAGATGGTATAGATGATCAAGATAGTATACGTCTACAAGAGCTTGTTCGAGCTAATTTTACATTAGAAGAACTGGATGAGTTATATGTATATTATCAATCTATGGAGATTGCAGAAAGTGAATAAGATTAAAAGGGGTTGTCATTTGAGACAGCCTTTTTTAATTTATAAAATGAATAAAAATTAAATAAATATAATTTTCAAACAAAAATAGGTTACATATTTAGATGGACTTAAGTATAACAATTAATAAATTAAAAATGATTGAATTATCTGATTAGATAGAGGGTTTGTAGAAAGGAGCATGACAATGTATAAAGTAGCCATATTAGGGTCAACAGGATATGTGGGGGAAGAGCTGGTACGGCTCCTTTATCAACATCCTGATGTCAAGATTACCCATTTATCATCCCATAGTTATCAAAGTGAGCCATATAGTAAGGTGGTTACACCTGAACTATTAGCCACTACGAAGGTGATTGACTTAGGTGCAGACTTTAGAACAAAAGGGCTATAAAACGAGGTTGTAAGTTCTCGTTTTATAGCCCTTTTGTAGATGACGAATGAAAGATATTCATTACAGAACTGAATCTGAATGAGAAGCATGGTAATTAGTACGATATTGTCCAGGCGTACACTGTTCGTGCTCTTTGAAAGAAGAGATAAAGCTTGAAATATGGGTAAACCCAACTTGGTCTGCAATAATTTTAAGAGAGTAAGGTGTGGTAATGAGAAGTTCTTTAGCATATTTCACACGTAAACGATCTATATAATCTAACGGTGTTTCTGTTGTATGTTTATAGAAATAATCTTCAATATATATAGGTGGAAGTGCAAAATGTAAGGCAATTTGTTCGACAGATAAATTTTCTTCACCGTAATGTGCTTTGATGAAGTCTTTGATAAGTGTCAGAGATGGCTCAGGAATACGTGTATGATGGTAGTCTATAATAAGATCTAACATTTCGGTAGAAACCTCTAAAACAATTTCTTTAAGGGCATCAAAGGATTCCACTTTAAAGAGGGCTACTAAGTCTAGCTTATCATACGGAATAGGCTCATCTTGTTTATTAATATAGTTATTAAAAGCGAGCATAATCTCTACACAAATAATTTTTTGCAAGGGAAAGGGCAAAGTTGTGGACTCTAGAGAATGTATCGTATGTAAAATGAGCTCAGGAATTTTCGCGTAGTCTTTCACTTGTAAGAAGGTAGTGAGCTGTAAGATTGTAGCTTTGTAGTCTTGGAAGAGCACTTGTAAAGAATCAGAGCCTTCAGGAAGAAAGTTTTCAAACGCACTGACTGTTCGTGCACTAATGTAAGACTTAGAAATATTGGAAAGTCTCCTAGAAAAGCTTCCGAAGTAGAGGGTAGATTGAGGTAAGACTAAGCTTGATAAGTTGATATTTGTTTGTGTACCGATTAAGAAAATATGAATATTCGCATGGATATGTTGAATTAAGTAGGCTTGATTCACCTTAAGTTGTTGCATACTCTCAATCGTTTCAATAATTGTTTTATCCAAATTAAAATGTGCCGTTTGAGACTTAATGACTATAATGCCATGGTATGGAGAAGATAAATCTATATTTAAGGACTTACAGTTTTCTATAAAGTCAGGAATGTTATTGACGTTCCCGTTAATCAGTTGATTCAAAAAGAAATATTGCTGCATAGGAATACTTTTTTTAACTTCCTTTTGAAGATTAGAATAATCTTGTTTAAGTAAAGTTAAGGAGTAGCTAAGTTCACTTAAGGGTTCAAAGTTGCGCTTAACGACATAATAGCTACAAAGTAAGCTGAAAATGATGGCACCGACTAGACTTGTTATTAAAATGATCGTTAAATTATTTAAAGGTTGAAAGACCTCCGTATGTGAAATTGTACTTAAAAGAATCAAATTATCAGCAAACGGAGAAGGTTTAGTTGCATACAATAAGTAATCATCAGAATTTAGAGAGAAGGAATCTTCAACTTGAGTTAAAGTACTTAATGAATGCAATAAGCTTTCTTTATTAAGGCTAGGTAAATAGCCTAAATTAAGTCTATCCAAATCCACTTCTAAATTCAATTGGTTTAAAAAATAGAAATGGCGATTTTTGTCTTGAATAGGTAAAAGAGATTCATAGAATGCATTTTTTTCAAATAAAAATAATCCTATTCCAATACGTTGATAATAAGAAGCAAGAGGTACAACCAGTGCAAAGTACTCATGGTTCTTATAGGATAAGTCATTTATAAGAGTAGGTTCTGAAACATTCTTTAAAAGCGTTTTGAAATTTTCACCAGGATAGGATGGTGCAGTAAATTGACTATAAAAACTTTCAGAAGTTAGACTTGTTTTACTGGTGTACAAATAATCGCTATCATCAAAATATACAATGGCTTCACTTAAGCGCTTGTTGGAAATAACATAGTTAAAAAGAGTTGAAACAAGCCTAGAACCATTAGAAGGATTAGCTCTTAAGTCAAATGGCGTAAAAGCATCTTTATTGGTCAAGTGATGAGCAATAAAGATGCATTCATCCAATTCATTATTAAGATGACTTATGGAAAGATTAATGTTTGCTATTTCTTTTGTATAAAGTTCTTTAGAAAAAATATCGTAGCCTACACTAAAGAGGGTAGCCACTACGCATGAAACAGGAATCATAAAAATAAGTAAAAAAGAAATTAGGTATTTTTTAAATAGATTTAACTTAGCTGCCATGGAAATTTCACCTCAACGACATTTTAAGCTAAAATATATACAAATACAAGATAAAATAATGCATTAAAGATTAGAATTATATATAATTAAATTAAGTGTAAAAAAATCTGATAAAAATTAAAATATAAAAGGCGGAAGAAGTTGTGAAAAATTTTCAGAGATATATAATAATCGTACTCGTATGCAGTAGTCTAATTTTAATAGGTTATAGGATAACACCAGAAAAAAAAATCATACTAGAAGAGCAGGAATTACCTATTGTCTTAAATGGCATAATTTTTACTGCGGAGAATGTAGGTAATGTAAATGAGATGGAGGTATTTGAAAAGATTGAATCAGATTTGGGTATTGAAGTTCAATTTAATCAAATCAATAATAATGAACGTATTTTGCAAAAAAAGTATATCATGCAATCAAATGAAATTCCTGACTTTATAATGGGGAGTAACATCCCCAATAGAGAGTTATTAGCCTATGTAAATGAAGAAAAGATTATACCACTTGATGATTTGATTAATAGCTATGCACCACATATTCAAGCTCTATTTGAAGAGAAACCGTTTGTTAAACAAGCATCTACTTTTTTAGGTGACAAAATTTATACATTACCTTTTTATAATGAGATGAAGAGAGATTTAGTGGACAATTATCTCTTTATTAATAAAACATGGCTAGAGGAATTAGAATTAGAAATGCCAACCACGACAGAGGAGTTTTATCAAGTATTACGAGCCTTTAAGACACAAGATCCTAATAAAAATGGACAAATGGATGAAATTCCATTTAGTTATATAGAGAGTAATTCAAAATATAATGCAGACTCTTTTATAGGTGCTTTTGGTATGGTAGATAATGGTAAAATGATTATGATAAAAGACGGAGAGGCAAAATTTGTACCTGGGGAAGAAGGGTATAAAGAAGCCATTTTATACTTGAGAAAACTCTATCAAGAAGAGTTGCTAGATGCAGAAATATTCACACAAAGTCTTGAACAATACATAGAAAAAGGAAAGAATGAAGTGCCTATTGTAGGTGCATTTATTGCAAAAGATAGTGGCATTGTAGTAGGAGAAAATAGAGCAATAGATAATTATGTAGTCGTTCCACCTCTAGAAGGTCCCCATGGAGATAGGTTATGGGGAAAAAAAGTAAGCCAATTTAGTAGTAATCAATTTATGATTACTACTAAAAATCAGCATCCGGAGATGACAATAGCTTGGGTAGATCAGTTTTTTAATCCGGATAGAGCACCAGAAATCGTATGTGGGGCAGAAGGCGTAACCATAGAAAAAATAGAGGGGAACTATTACTTTTTAAAACCACCCAAAGGGAAGAGCTATATAGAACATGCTATGGAAAATAGTGCTATGCCTGCTTGTCCTGGCATGCTAACAAAAGAAATAGAGAGTAAATTTAGTTATAACCCTATCGTTAATCGCAAAAATCATTGGTACAATAAATATGAACCTTATTTTGTAAAAGAAAATATTTGTGTCAGCAATCAATTTCAAATTGATTTTATGAAAGAAAGTGGCATTCAAAAAAGCTTGAATAGATATATCTACGAAATGAAAACAAGATGGATAGCTGGCCAGTATAGTATAGAAGAGGATTGGGAAAAATATCAAAATACACTAAAGTCATTGAACGCTGATGCCTATAGAATACTCTATGAATTGAAATATAATGAGTGTAAGCATCTAGGTGAACATATGATGCATTAAAAAAGTGGCATAATGCCACTTTTTTAGTTAGGATAAATAAGATTTTCTGGTTTTAAGTTATGGAGTGTTTCTAAGTACTTCTTAGCTTCAAAACGTGCCATAGGCAAGTTCATATCTAAGTAGTTCCCACAATCACGGGCAATAGAACCTGGAACTTCACCTTCAAAGTTTGCAATAAACTCAAACATAGCAGTAATAAGAGGTGCAATTTCTGCTGATGAACGCGTGCCTGCTAAGATGAGATAGTGGCCTGTACGACATCCCATAGGCCCAAAATAGATGACATCTTTGGCATAGTCGTTGTGATTGCGTAAAAATGTAGCACCAAGATGTTCCATTGTATGTATCTCAGCAGTATTCATAACAGGTTCTTGATTAGGTGCTTTCATGCGTAAATCATAAGTTGTTAGGGATTGCCCTCCAATTTCATCTGTTCTAGAAACATAGATGCCTGGTAATAGTGTTAAATGATTAATAGTAAAGCTTGCGATTTTTTCCATTGTTAAAGTTCCTTTCAAGTAGTGTTATGCTTATTATATACTGAAAGGCATTTTGCTTTCTAGGAAAATATGATATGATAAGTTTAATTCATAAAAAGATAGAAAATGATTAAAAATGAGGTGTGATAGATGGAGAATGAAAAAAAGGTCATTTTTAGTGGGATGCAACCTTCAGGTGTGATTACACTTGGAAACTATTTGGGCGCCCTTAAAAACTGGACGAACTTACAAGATGAATACAACTGTCTCTATTGTATAGTAGACATGCATGCTATTACTGTAAGACAAGACCCAGCAACTCTTAGAAAAAATGCAAGAAATTTACTGATGCAGTATATTGCAGCAGGACTAGACCCAGAAAAAAATGTGATTTACTATCAATCACATGTTTCAGCACATGCAGAGCTTGCATGGATTTTAAACTGTTACACTTACATGGGTGAACTTAGTCGTATGACTCAGTTTAAGGAAAAGTCTTCTAAGCATGCGGAAAATATTAATGCAGGACTTTTTACTTATCCAGCACTTATGGCAGCAGATATTTTGCTTTTCCAAACAGATTTGGTACCAGTTGGCGTAGATCAAAAACAACATTTAGAGCTTGCACGTGACCTTGGGACACGTTTCAATAACTTATATGGAGATACTTTCAAAATACCAGAACCCTATATCAGTAAAGTTGGCGCAAAAATCATGAGTCTACAAGAGCCAACAAAGAAAATGTCTAAATCGGATGAAGATCATAATGCAAGTATTTCACTTATGGATGACGCAGATACGATTATCCGTAAGTTTAAACGTGCAATGACAGACTCAGATGCCGAGGTACGCTTTGACCAAGAACTTAAACCAGGTATTAGTAACTTAATGACCATTTACAGTGCTGTAACAGGAATGTCTATGGAAGCTATCCAACAGGAGTTTGAAGGTAAAGGTTATGGCGACTTTAAAATGAGAGTTGGAGAAGCGGTAGTAGAAGAGCTTCGCCCAATGCATGAACGGTTTGAGCAACTTTCAAAAGACAAAGCATACATTGATAGTATTATTAAGAAAAATGCAGATACAGCAAATTACCTTGCAACAAAAACCTTACGCAAAGTACAAAAGAAAGTGGGCTTCCCACCAGTTATACGTTAATACATCATGGTTGTATAAATATAGAAAAGAGCCGCCAAGTGGGGGCTCTTCTCTATATTTAGTCGTTAGTATTAGGTAAGAAGCCCCTACCATTCCCAATGACTTGGGCTGTTGGGGTAATGGTGACAAAGGCAGTAGGATCATGATGGGCTACAATATGTTTGATTTTGGCAACTTCTTGAATACTGATCGTGGTATATAAAATAAATTTGTCAGAACCTGTATAGGCTCCCTTAGCTGGGATAATGGTAACCCCACGCAGTAGCTCAGACATAATGTCATTGGCCATAACTTGGTAGTGGAGTTCAGTTGTGATAATAAATAATGTACGCTTATAATTGAGCCCATCTACAACAAAGTGGGTAACACGGCTAGCAACAAACATAGTGGAAAGAGTTAAAATAGACAAATCTAATCCAAAGAAGAAAATTGAAAAGATCATGATAATGGCATTGATAACCATGGTGACAGTAGCCATACTGATGGAAAAGTGCTTGTTAATAATTTTTGCTACAATATCAGAACCACCTGTAGAACCATCACCTCTAAAGATGATACCACTACCAAATCCGTTTAGGACGCCACCTAAAAGAATAATACTTAAGGTATTGGTTGTGGCGATTTGAATACCTTTGGTTACTTCTAGCCAAGCGGAAAGCATAAGCATACCAAATAAGCTATAGACGATAAAGTGACGCTTGAGAAAGAACAATGCAAGTATAAAAAGTGGTATATTTAGGAGAATAACAAGAAGTCCAACGTTCCAATTAAAGAGAAAGTGTAAAAAGGTGGCAATACCATTTACACCACCACTTAGCAAATGATTTGGAATAAGAATGGCATTAGTGGATAAAGCTATTAAAAAAGTCCCGATAATAATAAAAATAATACGTTCAATATCTAATTTGATCTTTGGCATTAGTATTCCCCCTAATTTATAAGTGTATAAATTAATATATAATTTTATGTACAAATATATTATAAGATTAGTTTATGATAGAAAGGAAGAATTTATTGCTTAAAAGACGAAAATCATTTTGTCAAATTAAGTCTGCCGGTGTAAGATGAGAAGAGACAATAAAATAGAAGGTGATAAAATGAAATTTTTAACAGATATGCATATTCATACTATTTCAAGTGGACATGCTTACAGTACAGTAGATGAAATAGCAAGATTTGCAGGTGAAAAAGGCTTGAAGATCGTTGCTATTACAGACCATAATAGTGGCCTGCCAGGTGGGGCACATGACTATCATTTTAACAACTTACGAGCTATTCCAAGGAACTTGTATGGTGTAACAGTATTACGTGGAATGGAAGCAAATATTATTGATTTTGATGGGAATATTGATGCCACAGAAGATACCATGCATGGCTTAGACTTTGCGATTGCCAGTATGCATCCACCATGTTTAAACTTTGGTGAGAAAAATGAAGTAACACGTGCTATGATTGGTGCTATGGAAAATCCGTATGTAACTATTCTTGGACATCCTGGAGATAATCGTTATCCTTTTGACCATGAGGCAGTAGTCCTTGCAGCAAAACGTACAGGGACTATACTAGAAGTGAACAATGCATCTTTAAAACCGGGGGGATTTCGCCCAGGTGTACGAGAGAATCTTGTGATTCTTTTAGATTTCTGCAAGCGATATAGTGTACGTGTTATGGCAAACACAGATGCTCACATTGCGTATGCAGTAGGTGAGTTTGCAGAGAGTATTAAACTCTTTGAAGAAGTTAACTTTCCAAAAGAACTTATTTTAAATCTTCACCCAGAGCAAATCCTAGACTTTATTACGCTAAAGAATTGAAATGTTACCTCCGATACGTTAAAATGAGGAGGAGAATAGGACAAGGGGTGACTTAAGTGAATAGCAAGCTCAAAGATGATGTGACAGATAGTTTGTTTGAAGCCATTTTAAAGCTAGAAAACATTGAAGAATGTTATGCTTTTTTTGAAGATATATGTACCATTAATGAGATTAAATCTTTAGCACAGCGTTTAGAAGTTGCTAAAATGTTAGAGGCAAAAAGAACCTATACAGAAATACAGCACTTAACGGGCGCGTCAACAGCCACCATAAGTCGAGTGAATAGATGTTTAAGTTATGGTTCAGATGGATATAAATTAATTTTAGAACGTGTTAAAAAATAGAGCAGCTTAATTAAGCTGTTTTATTTTTGTACGAAGGAGGAAGAAAAATGGATTTTACAGCGGGATTAAATGAGAAGCAAAAAGAAGCTGTATTGCATACAGAAGGACCACTTCTTGTTCTAGCAGGGGCAGGGTCCGGAAAAACGAGAGTACTTACACACCGTATTGCGCATCTGATTAAAAATAAAGAGGTATCACCATGGTCTGTTTTAGCCATTACCTTCACCAATAAAGCAGCAGCAGAAATGCGTGAACGTATTGGATCACTCATTGGTGAAGAGACTGTTAAGGATATGTGGATTAGTACATTTCATGCCATGTGTGTACGTATTTTAAGACGCAATAGTGAAAGACTAGGCTATGGCAGATACTTTACAATCTATGATACATCTGACCAAAAGACACTTCTAAAAGACATTATGAAACAGCTCAATATCAATGAGAAGAATCATCCTGTTTCAGGTGTGCTTGGAGAAATTAGTAATCAAAAAAATCAATTCATCACGGCGGCAGAATATGAACGAACAGCTGGAGATGACTATAAAAATAAAATTACAGCTCAAATCTATGCACATTATCAAAAGAAACTCAAAGAAAATGACGCCATGGACTTTGATGATTTAATGATGAATACTTGTATCCTCTTTAGAGACAACAAAGATGTCCTAGAGTTTTATCAGAATAAATTTAGATATATCTTAGTAGATGAGTATCAAGATACCAATGGTGTTCAGTATCAATTAATACAAATGTTAGCTAAGAAATACAAGAATCTTTGTGTAGTAGGGGATGATGACCAATCTATCTATGGATGGCGTGGGGCAGATATCCGTAATATTTTAGACTTTGAACGTGACTTTGACAGAGCTAATGTCATTCGTCTTGAGCAAAACTACCGTTCTACACAAAATATCTTAGATGCAGCGAACAAAGTAGTAGCCAACAATCATGGACGTAAAGTCAAGAACCTTTGGACTGAAAATGAAAAAGGAGAACCTATTACTATTCTTCAAATGGATAATGAGTATCGTGAAGCAGATGCTGCTTCAGAGATTATTATTCGTGGCATTGAACAGGGTGAGTATGAGTATAAAGATTATGCCATTTTATATAGAACCAATGCACAATCACGTGTACTGGAAGAAAAAATGATTAAAAATGGTATTCCGTATAGACTGCTTGGAGGTACACGCTTCTACGAACGTAAAGAAGTTAAAGATATGTTGGCATACTTACGTACTGTAGCCAATATAAAAGATGATGTATCTATGAAACGTATTATTAACGTACCTAAACGTGGGATTGGGGCAACGAGTTTAGAAACGATCTCCCGTTATGCCAATGTGCAAAATATGGACTTCTATGAGGCTGCTAAGCTTGTAAAAACCATGAGTATTTTAGGGAATGCACCTTCACTTAAGGTGTTAGGATTTGTAGAGCTTATTGAAGAGTTTCGTGCCATTGCCCAAGATGGCGATGTAACGGGTCTTTTAGAAGCAATTATTGAAAAGACAAGCTACCGTGACTACTTACGTCAAACAGAAGGGGAAGACTACAAAGATCGTATTGCCAACATTGAAGAGCTTGTATCTAAGGCAGCTTCCTATATGGAACTTGCAGAAGAACCAAGCCTTGCAGGTTTCTTAGAAGATGTAGCTCTTGTAGCGGATGTAGACAACTACGACCAAAATAGTAACTCTATTGTCCTTATGACACTCCATAGTGCAAAAGGGCTAGAATTTCCTGTTGTATTCATGCCAGGGATGGAAGAAGGCCTTTTCCCAAGCTATATGAGCTTGACAGAAGGAGAAGACAAAGTTGAAGAAGAACGTCGTCTATGCTATGTAGGGATTACACGTGCACGTGAAAAGCTTTATATGCTCTATGCACAACAACGTACCCTCTTTGGGCGTACACAAGGCTGTACAAACTCTAGATTTATTAAGGAGCTTCCAAGAGAGCTGACTAACTTAGCAGCACTTGATAGAAAGCCAGCTACTAAGCCACAGTATACTCAAACAATGAATACAAGTGCAGGTAGACAAAGCTTAGATACAGGCGGTGCTACACGTGGTTCGGTAGCAGACTACTTTGCTGGAAAGCTAAACACAGGTGGTAGTGCAACGACATCTCAACTTGCAACACCTACATCTACAGCTCAAGCAGGGAAGATGAAACTTAATACAGCTTACTCTAATCCGCTTTCTCCATTTAGCCGAAATGCGATTGGAGGTGCTCAACCTTCTAACTACAAACCAGGAGCAGGTAAGAAGATTGAAAACTTACCAAGTGTGGAAGATACGTATGCTACAGGCGAGAAAGTTAAACATAAAATGTTTGGAACAGGAACGATTACAGAAGTAGACCATACAGAAGATGATGTGTTTGTCACCATTGCCTTTGATAAAGGGCCTGCTAAGAAACTAAGCGCACGTTTTGCTAAATTACAAAAATTGTAAAAACAACTTGAAGTAATTATCTGTAAATGGTATAATATTCCTATAATAACGTAAAAGTTAGGTATTAGGGGGTAATACTATGGATAAAATGTATAAAAATGATGATGTAAGTTTAAACGAACTTATACAAGTTACTAAAGATTTTATCGAATTAGCAGATAGTCTGTATAGCAGGGGGAAAATAACAGAGATAGAATATAACGAACTTACTTTTGTTAAGAAAGACTTTTTGGCACAAGCCGAAGCAAATAAAGAGAATATAGAGGTTTGTTAAGGGGGAAGAGCTAGTTTTTGAAAATAAAACTAGCTCTTTTGCATGGAAGGTTGTCAAGTATGTAGAATTCCTTAGGAGTATGGGCCTAAGGGATTTTTATTTTATAAGTTTCAACCTTTAATAAGGTGAGTTCTTGATTTTTTTAATAAATGAATGACTTGAAAACGCATGAAAAGTAATGCAATATAGAGAAAGATACATATGAAAATAAAGCATAGAAATAGCTTGCATCTGCAAACTATACTCATAGAGAAAATGATGGCTAAAAGGAGAAAATGATGAATTACGAAGAGAAAATGCAACGTATGCAAGAATTGGTAGAGTTACTGAAAAAAGCGGCTTATGCGTATGAGCAAGAAGACCGTGAACTGATGAGTAACTTTGAATATGATAAATTATATGATGAACTGATAAAGTTAGAAGAAGAAACAGGAACTGTACTTGCAGGAAGTGTCACTCAAAAGGTAGGGTATGAAGTTGCAAGTAACTTAAAAAAAGTAACACATCCCTCTAGAATGCTTTCTTTGGATAAGACAAAAGAAGTCGATAGACTTAAAAATTTCTTAGGTGAGCAACTGGGTATGCTTTCTTGGAAGTTAGACGGGCTTACTATTGTATGTACGTATGAGGACGGAAAGCTTGTCCAAGCTGTCACACGTGGCAATGGAGAAATCGGAGAAGATGTGACAAATAATGCTAAGACATTTGTCAACCTTCCACTGACTATTGCCTATAAAGAACCTTTAGTGATACGAGGAGAAGCAGTTATTACTTATAGTGACTTTGAACGTATCAATGAAAGACTAGAGTCAGAAGAAAAATATAAAAATCCCCGTAACCTATGTAGTGGCAGTGTGAGACAACTTAACTCAGAGATTACAGCTAAGAGAAATGTTCGCCTCTATGCCTTTGCAGTAGTGGCGGGTAACGAAACTTGTAATAGCAAAATGGAAAAGATGGAGTGGCTTAGAAGTCTAGGCTTTGAAACAGTGGAGTATAAAACTGTACGCCAAGATGATTTAGAAGAAGCTGTGGCGTACTTTGGAAGCGAAATCAAGAAACGTGACTTTGCTTCAGATGGACTTGTACTTGTGTACGATGATATTGCGTATTCTAAGAGCTTAGGAACAACGGCTAAGTTCCCAAAAGATGGAATTGCCTTCAAATGGCAAGATGAAATCAGTGAAACACATATTTTAGATATTGAGTGGAATACATCTCGTACAGGTCTTATTAATCCTGTAGCAATCTTTGAACCTGTAGAGCTAGAAGGAACGACTGTAGAGCGTGCAAGCTTACACAATTTAAGTATTGTGGAAGACTTGAAAATTGGTATTGGAGACAAAGTAACAGTGTTTAAGGCTAATATGATTATCCCACAAGTTGCTCAGAACTTAACACAATCTGGCCCTGTAGCACCACCTTGTGAATGTCATGTATGTGGTGCAGAGACAGTCATTAAGCAAGATAAAACAGCAAAGACGGTGTATTGTCCAAATGGTAACTGTCCGGCTCAGCGTCAACAGGCATTTGTACATTATGCAAGTCGAGATGCCATGAATATAGAAGGGCTTTCAGAAGCCACAGTAGAAAAGTTCTTAGCTAAAGGATTTTTGGTGGACTTTGCATCCTTATATCATCTCAGTGAGCATGAGAATGAAATTAAAGAGATGGAAGGCTTCGGGCAAAAGTCTTATGACAAGTTAATGGGTGCAATAGAGCGCACAAGAGAAGTGTATGTACATCAATTTGTATATGCTCTTGGTATCCTTCAAGTAGGACCAATGAATGCTAAAATCATTTGTAAGTATTTTGAAAATGATTTAGCCAGTATCCAAGCAGCAACAATAGATGAGCTTGTAACAATTGAAGGTGTAGGGCCAGTTATTGCGCGTGAAATACATGATTATTTCCACCTGCCAATTAACGTAGAAATGTTAGAGCGTCTCACGCAAGAAGTGGCTTTTAAACAAGTTGAAAAGGTAGAAAGTAGTCAGCTGATTTTAGAAGGCAAAACGTTTGTTATTACTGGAGACGTACATCACTTTGCAAATCGTAAGGCACTAAGTGCTAAGGTAGAGGAGCTAGGTGGCAAAGTGACAGGATCAGTAAGTAAGAAGACAGACTATCTGATTAATAATGATAATACTTCAGCTTCTAGCAAAAATAAAAAAGCTAAGGAACTTGAGATTCCTATTTTAACAGAAGAAGACTTTTTAAAGATGATAGATTGAGAAAAATAACTTTTTAATATATACTAAAATTTATAAATGTTTGTTAGTGTAATATTTATATAGACTATACAGCACAAGAGAATTGTCTTGTGCTTGTTTTTTTTGAAAAAATTTTAGTTTTACCCACACATTTTATGCACATATTCGTTATACATAGTGAAAGGAGGGTTGTAAGTGCTTCAAAAGTAAACGCTTTATCATGAGTACATCCGACAAAAATGCCACCAGAAACTGGTGGCATTAAAATTATTCTTTATTGGTTTTAGCCTTATGACATTTTGTTGGTAGGTTAGGCGACCAAGGGAGTAGATCTTGGATAAAATCTAAACTCTTGTCATCCATATGTTTAGGAATCTCTTCTAACAGATGTTCAAAGTAATCATAAGGTTTTTGATTGTTAGCTTTTGCTGTCTCAGCTATGCTATAAATAATCGCACTAGAATTCATTCATCTATAAATGTAACTGTTCAGTCCCCCCTCTAAAATTAGAGATCTCTCCTGTGAAAAGTGTATAGATATACAATTTTTACGTGTTTTACATATATTAGTGTATACTTATACTAAATCAACTGAGACTAAACTGAAAAATAAGGGGGGTGACTGAACAGTTACCTATAAATTATAAAACACTCCAAGAAAAAGAAGATTTATGTAGAATGGCTTAACTTATTTTGAGTTTATCGCCTTCATAGACGAGGAGGGGCATTTACGATTTTCATGTCAATGGTACGGACTACTAGAAAGATTTTTCCTTAAAATGTGTCTAAAATCTTGACTCAAATCCAGAGAAAGGCAAGAATAGAGAGGTAAACAAAGTAAAAGAAGCTTGAGATATATTAGAAAATATTACAAGTTTGTTAAGAAGTATACGGAAAATAGATATACTCTTAAAAAATTTGCTATAATATGGATTGATAAGAGCAAATGTTGACATTTTAGGAGGAGACCTATGAAGAAGACGACAAAAAAGTTAGTGCTTAGTACAGTGATTGCTTTAATAAGCGTTAGCCCTATATATGCAAGTTCAATGGAGTTGACTTATGATGGTAAAAAACATCAATACACATTACCACCGATTGCACTATATATTAATAATAATGAAGTAAAACCAGAGATTATGCCACCTGTTCAAATTGATGGACGTGTACTTGTACCCGCTCGTGAAGTATTTGAACCATTAGGCGCAGCGGTAGAATGGAAAAGCTATGAAAGAAAAATTTATGTAAGTTACAACGAATCACTTATGATTTTAGAGCCGGATAAAGATGAAGTATGGCTAGATGGGGAAACCGTGACATTAGATGTCCCAGCAAAAATTATAAATGGTAAAATTATGGTACCTCTTCGCTTTATCGGGGAGAACATTGGACTTAGTGTAAAATGGGTAGGGGGAGATGAACGTGCAGTGTATGTAGCAGAAGGTTCGACTCAACCAGACCAAGGGGCGAATCCTACACCGTTGCCAGAACCAACACCGAATCCAGAGCCTACACCAGAACCAGAGCCAACACCAAATCCTGAGCCTCTACCAGAGGAGAAGCCAGAGAGTGTACCAACACCAGTCCTACCAGCCGTTCAAAATAAATTAGAGAATGCGGTAGATGGGATCAAACAGTTTTATCAAGGAGATAGTAATAGTCTGATTGTAGATGCTGCAACAGCTCCTTATAATATGACCACAATAGACCGAGCAAGTGTAGTTGGAGGGCGTTATGATGCCTTATGTATGATTCAAGCAAGTACGCCTATTACAGGAATTGAAGTGAGCAAGTCAGAAGGGAAAGTTATTATTGATATTGCTAACAGCAAAAATAATTTAGGTGCTACAGTGCAAGTAGCAAGTAACAACTTTGTAAAGCAAATGCGTACCAGTCAATTTAATACCAGTACAACACGTGTTGTTTTAGATTTAGCTTCAGGGGCTGAGGCACTTGTAAGTTTAAGTGAAGATAGAAAAGAAATTTTAGTTCAGCTTTCTCAAGAAATGGTATCCGCCTTAGCAGTAGGAGAAGATTTAAAAGGTGAATATGTGGGGATTGAAGGATTTGCTCCAAGTCAAATGCAGATAAAAGAAGATGTGGAGGGCGGACAAATTGTTGTAACCCTTCTTAACACAAGCTTAAAAGATGATGTAGAGTGGAAACGTATTAAAGGAGACTACATAGACCGTGTTTATGCAACAGAAGTTGGAAACAATGTAGAGATTACTATAGATATGCAAGAGGGTATGAACTTTACGCATACAATAGATATGGTTAAAGGCAATACTTTAGTGCGTATTGATAAACCGCTTTTTGAATTTATAGAATACACAGGAGGATATAGTCCAACTTTCAAACTGACTATGCCAGGTCGTTTTGATATAGATGATGTGGAAGTAAAGGATTTATATCGTGAGAAGAAGCTTATCATTGACTTAGGTGATAACTATAGTGAGGTATTCAGTGATGGGGTATGGACAATTAATGATCAAACAGTAAAATCTCTTACAGTAGAAAATAGGACAACGACTCGCTTCATTATAGATGAGCAAGTTATAAAGGCTGTTAACTTAAAACAAGAGGGTGATAAGCTTGTTGTAGAGCTTGTAAAGCCAAAAGAGAAGTATGAGCAAATTATTGTTTTAGATGCAGGCCATGGTGGTAAAGATGGTGGGTCGTCAGGTAATGGGGTTAGAGAAAAAGACATTAATTTAACTCAGACATTAGCCATTGCTAAATATATTGAACAAAACTCAGATATAAAAATCTATTTTACAAGAGAAGATGATACATATCCAGAGTTAAGAGACCGTACGAATATGTCTAATGAAATTGAGGCAGATATGTTCATTAGTGTACATAACAATTCCCATAATGCAACGAGTAAAGGAACAGAAGTCCTTTACTACCCAAGTACAACAGATACAAGAAGTAAAGTCATGGCCCAGATTGCATTAGAACATATTTTAGCAGAATGTGGGACATATAACAGAGGCATTAAATCAAGACCGGATTTAGTGGTGCTAAATACAAGTAAAATGCCTGCTATTTTACTAGAAGGTGCATTTATTTCTAATCCAACTGAAGCATCCTTATTAAAAAATGAGACATTTAATGCTAATTATGCAAGAGCTGTAGGCAATGCTGTGATTGAAATGTTTGCTACGTTGTCATTTAGATAAAGCACTGTGAAAAAGTAGTAAGTAGGCCAACTTGCTACTTTTTTGTTGAAGAAATTTTTCTGTAAGTGGTGTAAAGTAAAAAATGGAGCTAAAAGGGAACCCCCTCTAAGCTGTGCTTCACAAATTTAAATTTTAGATTTAAAATAGAGTGAGAATGTATGAGTGAGAAGCGTACATAGTTCATATCAAAAATAGAGTAAATGAGGACACAGGGCATGAAAAAAATAATATTTGCAACACAAAATCAAGGTAAAGTAAAAGAAATTAAAAAGATTTTAGAAGGTTTGCCAGTAGAAGTACTTACAATGAGTGAGGCGGGTATTGATATAGATATTGAAGAAAATGGTGCAACCTTTCAAGAAAATGCTGTGATTAAAGCAGAGGCATTAAAAGGCTATACGGATGCCATTATTTTAGCCGATGATTCAGGTCTTGAGATTGATTGCTTAAATAAGGAACCTGGCGTATATTCAGCACGTTATTTAGGGAAAAATACACCTTATGAAGAAAAAAATCAAATCATCTTAGACCGCATTGTAAGTGTAGAGGATGATGCGCGTACAGCAAGATTCGTATGTGCAATTGCAGCAGCCGGCAAAAATATACCCACATTAACAACACTAGCGACTATTGAGGGACACATTGGGCATGAGGCAAGAGGTGCTAATGGATTTGGCTATGACCCAATCTTCTATATTGATGGCTTCAAAAAAAGTACAGCAGAATTATCACCAGAAGAAAAAAACAAAATAAGTCACCGTGCTAAAGCATTAGAAGCTATGAAAGTAAAACTCATGGATTATTTAGGTGAATAAAATGAAAATATTAGTGGTAAGTGATACCCATGGACAAACGACTTATGTAGAGCAACTCATTGAGCTATTTTTACCTTATGGGTTGACCCACCTTATACATTGTGGAGATTGTATTGAGGATGCAAAACGTATTGAAGCAGTATATCCTTTACTTACAGTCTATAAAGTACCAGGAAACTGTGACTTTTCTTCCTATAGTATAGAAAATACTATTTTGGCACACATTGAAGGTGTACCTATTATGATTACCCATGGGCATAAACAACATGCTAAGTCTAGTTATGAGGAACTTTGGATAGATGCCGAAGCTCACGAGGCTAAGATTGCCATCTTTGGACATACCCATATTGCTCATAAAGAGACAAAAAATGGCATTACTCTTTTAAATCCTGGGAGTATGACGTTGCCCAAAGATAGTACGGTACCCTCTTTTGCAATGATTGAGATCCAAAAGGGTCAGATTAAAGATGTAGCACTCTTGCAAATGATAGATAAATCAAGGGTTTCAAGAAGAAATTAAGAAAAAATAAAAAAGGAGTTGACGTGGTGCACATATTTATGTATAATACATTTTGTCGGTTGAGGCCGACGAAATAAAACTAAGCACCATGCGGGTGTAGTTCAATGGTAGAACACCAGCCTTCCAAGCTGGCCACGTGGGTTCGATTCCCATCACCCGCTCTTTGTATCCATAGCTCAGCTGGATAGAGCAACGCCCTTCTAAGGCGTGGGTCCGGGGTTCGAATCCCTGTGGATACGTATGGTGGGGGTAGCTCAGTTGGTTAGAGCGCCAGATTGTGGCTCTGGAGGCCGTGGGTTCGATTCCCATTCTTCACCCTTAGTTTTATAGGGTTATCGCCAAGCGGTAAGGCACAGGATTTTGATTCCTGCATTCGAAGG
>NZ_JAVVQU010000027.1:0-27495 GCF_036655075.1 Niameybacter sp.
AAAATAATAATACAACTACGCTCACAACACCTATTGATACTTCAGCAGATATCAGTGTGACCAAGACAGCACTTCCTACACCTATGGTACCAGGTACGCTTGCAACGTATACACTTACTGTGAAGAATGTAGGTCCTTCTGTAGCACAGACAGTCACCCTTACAGATGCTATACCAACAGCCCTTACAAGTCCACAGTATAGTACAGATGGTGGCACCACCTGGCAACCCTGGGCAGGTAGCTTAAGCCTTGGTAATCTAGCAGTAGGTGCAAGCCAAAGCATACTAGTAAAAGGCATAGTGGACGCTACAGCAATAACGGATGTAGCCAATACAGCCAACGTGAGCAGTCCAACACCAGATCCAGTACCTGCTAATAATACGGCAAACGTGAATACGCCAGTCGCCCCATCAGCAGACCTTTCAATAGTTAAGAAAGTGCTTACCTCACCAGTGGTGGCAGGTCAGCCTATAGAGTATAGCCTTGTAATTAGCAATGCAGGTCCTTCAGCAGCTCAAAGTGCAGTTGTAGCAGACCCAATAGTAGCCACTATTTTAAGTCCACAGTATAGCACAGATGATGGCAGTACTTGGCAACCATGGACAGGAAGCTTAGCTGTTGGCACTATGGCAGTAGGCGCAACAGACACTATCCTTATTAAAGGAACGGTTGCTCCCAATGCAACAGGTATCTTAGATAACCAAGCGACTATCAGTAGTCAAACGCCAGATCCAAACACAAACAACAATACAAGTGATGTGAAAGCACCTATCACCACTTCAGCAGATGTGAGTGTGACTAAGACTATCAACACCACACCTATTGTAGCAGGTCAAACCATTAAATATACGCTCGTAGTCAAAAATGCAGGACCCTCTGATGCACAAAATGTCACCGTAACAGATTTACTAGCATCTGCTATTACAAGTCCAGAGTATAGCCTAGATGGTGGTACCACATGGATACCATGGGTAGGCACTTTAGCACTAAATACCCTAGCTGCAGGTGCAGTACAAAATATCTTAATACAAGGCACAGTAGCCTCTTCAGCAACAGGCAACCTAGCCAATACAGTCACAGTAGCAAGTACCACACCAGATCCAAATCTAGCAAACAATACAGCTACAGCTACAGGACCTGTGACGGGATCAGCAGACCTTGCCATAGTCAAAACAGTAAGTCCAAGTCCAGTTGTACCTGGTAAGCAAGCCACTTATACCCTTACAGTAACCAATAATGGGCCATCAGATGCACAAAATGTCACAGTGACAGATTCTATACCAAGTGCAATGACCAGTCCACAGTACAGTACAGATAACGGTGTGACCTGGGCACCATGGACAGGAAGCCTAAATGTAGGCACGGTAGTCTCAAGTGCTCAAGTTATCATTTTGATTCGAGGCATTATCAACTCAAATGTAGTAAGTAATGTAGCCAATACAGCCACCGTGACAAGTCCAACACCAGACCCAATACCAAGCAACAATACAAGCGTGATTAGTACACCCGCTGCACCTTCTGCAGATATCAGTGTAACAAAAGTTGCAAGTCCATCCCCTATTGTACCTGGTGGCAATGTCACTTATACAATGGTCGTGAAAAATGCAGGACCCTCTGATGCTCAAACAGTCATCCTAACAGATACAGTAGTAGCAGCTATTAGTCAACCACAGTACAGCTTAGATGGCGGAGCTACTTGGCAACCATGGCCAGGTAACTTAGTACTAGGTACACTTACAGTAGGTCAGACACAAAACGTAGAGATTAAAGGTGTAGTAGATCCTAGCACCACAAGTAGTGTAAGCAATACAGTGAAGGTAGCTAGCCCAACGCCAGATCCAGATCCAGGCAACAACACAGCAACTATCCAAACCCCAGTAGCACCATCCGCAGATGTACAAGTGACTAAAGTTCTTACGACACCAGTCGTAGCCGGTCAGCAAGTAGGGTACGTTCTTACAGTGACTAATGCAGGACCCTCTACAGCTCAAAGTGTTGTTTTAAGTGATACGATACCAGCAACGCTTTTGAATCCAGAATATAGCACCAATGGTGGTGTGACTTGGCAAGCATGGACAGGAAACTTAGTCGTAGGGAATATGGCACCTTATGCAGTTCAAAAAGTAAGTATTCGCGCACAACTGAGTTCAGCTGCAACAGGTAACCTGGTTAATACTGCAAGTGCAACGAGCCCAACGCCAGATCCAGATCCATCTAATAATAAGGCCACAGTAACAACACCTATTGACGTCTTAGCAGATGTCAGCGTGGTCAATACCCTAAATACGACACCCGTCGTAGCAGGCGCACCAATAGCTTATGCCCTTACAGTGAAAAATGCAGGACCATCTGATGCTCAAAATGTTGTTTTAAGTGAAGCCGTCCCACCAAGTATCTTAAATCCAGAGTATAGTACAGATAATGGTGTGACTTGGCAGCCATGGACAGGAAACTTATCACTTGGTACGCTGGTAGCAGGAACTGGGCAAACCATACTTCTAAGAGGTACAGTCAGTCCATCTGCTACAGGAAGCCTTACAACTACAGCAACAGTAGCAAGCCCAACCAAAGATCCAAACTTAGCCAACAATACAAGCTCCAATACAGTACAGATCACCACATCTGCAGATGTGGGTATTGCTAAAACAAGCACACCAAATCCAGCTATTCCAGGTAATCCTATTACCTATACCCTTACAGTAACCAATGCTGGATTATCTGATGCACAAAGTGTGTTGGTAACCGATGCAGTAGCAAGTAGTCTAGATACCCCAGAATATAGTCTAGATGGTGGTAGTACTTGGCAACCATGGGTAGGCAGCCTCAATATAGGGATCTTGCCTGCTAATAAGTCACAAGTGATAAAAATCACAGGTACGGTTAATAATGGTGTCACAGGCAACCTAACCAATACAGCAAGTATAACAAGTATTACACCCGATCCAAATCCAGCTAATAATACAGTAACCATAAGAACTTTGGTAAATAAAATAGACCTCATCAAAACAGCGAGTACAACAGGCGCAGTATTAGGTGATACCATTAGCTATACGCTTAAAGTAGTTAATAATGGAGAAGTAGTAGCTGAAAACATGGTGGTTCAAGATGTGTTGCCAGTAGGCCTCACCTATGCTAACAATCTTCAAGTAGGTGGTGTACCAACAGCTGGAGACATTACAGTAGGGGTCACAATAGGCAATGTGGCAGTAGGTCAAACCGTTCTTATCACTTTTGATGCCAAAGTTACAAGTATACCTGAGGATACACAAGTAGAGAACCAAGGAAGTGCCAACTACGTTTACCGAAAAGACTCAGCATCAGCACCTATACCAGGCACAGCACTGAGCAATATCAATCAAGTGACCCTTTATAGTCCAAAACTTGATATGACGAAAGTGGCAAGTACACCATCTGTAGTGGTAGGTGAAGCCTTTGTCTATACCATTAAAGCAACCAATAGTGGAGATATTATCCTTAACAACGTAAAGGTTACAGATAATCTTCCAGCAAGCTTTATGGTTCAAGGGATTACAGTAGATGGTGTAGCCATCAGTGGAGATATCAGAGCAGGTATCAATATCGGTACCTTAGCAATAGGCCAGACTAAGACTGTAGAAGTGACGATCGAAGTGGCAAACACTGCCAATATCAGCACTTTCAATAATGTTGTAAAGGGAGTAGGAGAAGCCCTTGTAAATCCTAATCAGCCACCCTATAAGATTCCAGGTGAAGGAACAGATACAGCAGGTATAGCACTCTACAACCCAACACTTGTGATTGTAAAGAGTGCCGACAAAGCCAATGTGATCGTAGGAGATGTCGTCACTTATACCCTCAATGTAACTAACTCAAGTAATCCAATCCTTAACAATATAGCATTCAATAACGTAATGATTTCTGATCTTCTTCCAGCAGGACTTGAATTCATATCAGGTAGTATGAATATTGTAGGCGGAAATATCTTAACAGGTGTTAACATCGGTACTTTAGGCATTGGCGAGACAAAAGTTGTGACATTCCAAGCCAAAGTTATCAGCGCAGACCCAAGACCTATTGTGAATACAGCGACCGGAAGTTTTGAATACACCCTTCCAGGAAGACCTATGCAAGTAGGCACAACAACAAGTAATCCTTACACGTTACAAATCACAGTGGTTAGCCTCAAACTTGTAAAAACAGCTGATGAAGCAACGGTGAGCTTGGGAGATACTGTCACCTATACCGTCATGCTTACCAATACAGGAGAAGTGCCAGTATCTGGTGTAGTCTTTACAGATCAGCTACCTGCACAAATGAATTTTGTAGAAGGCAGCTTTACACTTAATGGTCAGGTTGTCAACAATGTAGATTTAGCAGTAGGCATTATCATCCCATCTATTGGAGTAGGTCAAACCATTACGCTCAAGTATCAAGCAGAAGTGACAGGAAGTAACTGTAGTGGCATGCTTGTAAACGCTGCACAGGCAACCTATGAGTATAAGTTAGCAGACGGTACAACAGGTACTTTGATGACAGATGATGTTAGTAATAGTGTGAGCTTACAAATGAACATCAGTACGTTTAAGCAGATGAGTATAGAAAACTATCTGTGTATACCAGAAGCCAAACCTGATATAGAAGCCATCAACAATGCGACAGGAACGATTGATATCGGCAGTATGAATGTGATTGAGACCACCCAAGGCATAAGTGTAGAGGGACAAAATTTGACAGGATACAAACTGATTGTAAGAGGTACGTTGAATCTTGTGATTGAGTATACAGCCCTCAATGAGATCCAAAGTGTACACTCCGCACACTATAGCGTGCCATTTAGTACCTTTATCATCTTGCCAAAAGACTATAGTATAGGAAGAAGAATAGAAATCGATAGCCTTGTAGAAGACATTTATTACAATGCAATAGACATCAGGAAGTTCTTCACCAATACAACAGTGCTTATTAATGCTAAGATTTTAAGCTGTCAATTTAAAAAATAAATAGCTTTTAAATTTGGTCCAACAAAGCAGATTAGTCTACTTTGTTGGGCTTTTTTTGTCCCTAATAACAAAAATTAAATCTCTGACGATAATTAAACACCAAGAAAGGTGTGAGTACATAAGATATATTAGGCTTATATGTCTAAATATTTTTTAAGGAGGATTAATATGGCAATCACACAACGTAATTTGGTAGAGTATCATGGGATTTCTGTATGTCAATATGAGAACTTGCCAAACTTTAATCAAGTTATTAAAGACTTTACCTTTTGTGTACCAACACAAAAACCTGATATTGAACAAGTAGTAAAGGTATGGGCAAGACCATGTATTGTACAGCAAAAAGTAATACAAACGCCAAGAGGAACATCTATTGAGGGGCAACATGTAACAGGGTATAAATTAATGATAGCAGGTGATATCAATTATAAAGTAGAATATGTGGCACTCGAGGCAACACAAAGTATGCATACTGCACATACAGTTATTCCATTCTGTGGATATATTGTATTACCCGAAAAATTCAATCCAAACTCAATTATTACAGCAAATGTCCTTGTAGAAGATATTCATACAGAGCAACTAGATTCAAGATGTGTTTATAATAATATAACAATGATGCTTACAGCTGATTTGTGTTAGGGGGGAAAGAGAATGTCTTGTCAAACAGGTAATGCTATTCAAGGAAATTTGCCAGTAGAATCCTTATATTTCAAAGAAGAAATGGTGTGCGAAATCTTAAGTATCCCACCACAGAAACCAGATATGGAAAGATTGCTAGATGTATTGGTATGGCCAGAGGTCGTCAATGTAAATCTTATTGAAACACCTAAAGGAAGAAGTTTTGAAGGGCAAAATTTAACAGGAGTAAAATTGGTTGTAGAAGTGAATCTCAAGGAAAAAGTAACATATGTAGCCAATGAACCTACCCAAAGTGTGCATGCAGCACATTATGAAACGCTTAAGAGTATTTTTGTTATCCTACCCGAATATATAGATGGCAAAAAAGTATGCGACCTTTTTAGATCAAATCGTGTAACAGTGAGTGCCTATGTAGAAGATAGTTGTGCAAGAATGTTAGATACAAGAACAATTCATAAGTGTGTAATGCTTTTTGTAGATGTCAAAGTATGTTAGTTTGACAGTGGTAAGGAAATTTTGAAAATTTCCTTACCATTATTTAAAAGGTTAGAAGCCTATTATAACTTAGAGAATAGGAGGATTTATGTATGGCATTTATTGAAAGATACACAAATGTCACAAAAGGTGCATTGACTTTTACAGGCAATACACTGGGCTTTAGTAGTTATGATTTTGCTGGAGGTACTGGGATAGGAGCCTTTTTATCGACTACAGCAGGTTTAGCAGTTGCAGGATACCCAGCACCTGCTACGCTAAATTGGCAACAAAATGGTTCAACGGCGGTACTTAATATGCCAGCAGACAGTACAGTGCTTTATGCAGAATTAATATGGGGAGGTTCAAGTAATAATGATGCGGGTACACTTCCCATAAGTACACTGAATACCCCCATTACTTTTAAGACACCACTGACAACTCAACAGATTACCTATGATCCAGCCACAGCACTGGAGACCACGCCAGTGCCACAAGTGTTTTATACAAGAAGCCAAAATGTAACGGCTTTGGTTGCTGCTGCTGGTGCAGGAACCTATGAGGTAGATGGTGTACCAGCTACTTTAAATCCAGAGGCTCAAGATGTAACCTGTGCTGGATGGGTGCTTGCAGTAGCCTATACCAATAATACATTACCTTATGCACAGTTAAATATCTATGTAGGAAATCCTGTTATTCAGTGGTTTACACCACCGGTAGATGTACCTATAACAGGCTTTGCAACACCTCTTACAGGTAGCTTTGATGTAAGAGTACTGGTAGGAGCTGGGCAAGGAAATACAGGAAATTACGGAGATTCTATCTTAATAGGACCTACTAATACTATGCTTACGCCATTAAGTGGGCCTAATAATCCAGTGAATAACTTTTTTGGAGGTCAGATCAATAATGACCAAGGGTTACTAGACACCACAGGATCTTTTGGTAATTACAACAATCCACCCGGTGGTTTTTTACCGGCAGTAAGATCAGACTGGGATATTACTAACGTAGATGGTACAGCAGCCTTTATCAATGGAGAAACCAATGGCGTATTGGAATTAACGACAAATTTTGACACCTATTATATACCAGTATTAGGATTCCAGATTGGTGTCCAATCACCTAATATTAGTTTTACTAAGACAGCCACACCTAGTGTAACGGCAGGAGATATGATTAATTATAGCTTAACCATTACTAATAATGGTGCGATTACTACAGATAATTTCTTAGTAACAGATCCTATGCCAACAGGTGTGACACTTAATGTGCCAGGTATACAGGTAGTAGGAGAGAGCGGACCTCTTGTTAATACGTCTACAACTTCTCAATTAACGATTGATGTGGGAGCAGTCGCACCAGGCCAAACAGTAACCATTTATTATAGTGGTACGACAACAACGGCTACACCTACACCTTCTTTGAATACGGCTAATAGTAGCTTCAATTTCACACCACTTCCTGGTAATACCTTTGCAGTGACCCAGTTAAGTAATCCCACATCTACCCAGATTATCTCAGCAGATGTGGTCATCACCAAGACCAGTTCACCTAATCCTATAGTACCAGGCACTATGGCTACTTATACCTTGACAGTAACCAATAATGGGCCATCTCCAGCAAGTAATGTAGTCGTGCAAGATACTGTAGGGCTAACAAGTCCACAAGTAAGCTTAGATGGTGGCGTCACATGGAACACTTATATAGGTAGTGTATTACTAGGTACAGTAGCAGTTGGCGCAGCAGGCACGCAAGTTATTTTAGTACGTGGTATGGTGCCAACAGGTGTAACCACGCCAGTGAAAAACACAGCCCAGGCAATAAGTACCACACCAGATCCTAATTCAGCTAATAATACAGTGTTTATTCAGACCCCAGTGAGTCCATCAGCAGACATTAGCGTGACTAAAGTGGCTAAGACGAATCCAATAGTACCTGGTCAAATGGTAGAGTATATCATGACTGTGAACAACGTAGGACCATCTGATGCATCAGCTATTGCACTCACAGATGCAGTCGTTGCAGGAATTAGTAATCCAGAGTATCTGATTGGTCAAGGCAGTAACTGGCAACCATGGGTAGGAAATGTAAATGTTGGACCACTTGTAGCAGGTGGTACAATCACTGTAATGATTAGAGGAACAGCGACCTCTTCTATGACAGGTGCTGTTGATAATACAGCAAGTGTGCAAAGTCAAACGCAAGATCCTAATGTGGCAAATAACACATCAACGATTACAACGCCTGCACAGCCATCAGCAGATCTTAGTATTACCAATACTTTAAATACCACGCCAGTAGTACCAGGCCAGCCTATTGCCTATACACTTACAGCAGCTAACCTAGGACCTTCAGATGCTCAAAATGTAGTGGTAACAGATGGAGTACCCTCTACTGTTGTAAATCCAATGTATAGTGTAGATGGAGGTACGACGTGGTTACCATGGACGGGAAGCTTAACATTAGGTACTATGCCATCAGGTGCGACACAAAATATTTTAATCAAAGGCACTGTAAGTCCATCTGCTACGGGCAGTGTCAGTACGACAGGTGCCATTAGTAGTACCACACCAGATCCAAACTTAAGTAACAATCAGTCTACCAGTACAGCACCATTTATGCCAATAGCGGATATGGCAGTAACGAATACTTTAAACACAGTACCATTAGTAGCAGGTCAGCCAGTAAACTATACAATCCATGTAGCTAATCAAGGCCCATCTGATGCTCAAAATGTAACACTTACAGATGCTATACCACCAGTTGTTAACAATCCACAGTATAGTGTAGATGGAGGTACGACGTGGTTACCATGGACTGGAAGTTTAGCGTTAGGCACTATGCTAGCAAACACCAATAAAGATATACTCATCAGAGGGACGTTAGACTCACAAGCAACGGGTACACTTGCGACTACAAGTGAAGTAAGCACGACAACCCAAGATCCTAATCTAAGTAATAATATCGCGACAACTAGTGCGTCTATTACGACTTTAGCAGACCTCTCTCTTACTAAGGTAGGAACACCTAATCCAGTGACAGTGGGTGGGCAAGTAGCCTATACGGTTACCATGAGCAATGCAGGACCTTCAGATGCAGTAGATGTAGTCTTGACAGATGTTATACCCGCTTCAATTGATAATCCACAGTACAGTACAGATGGTGGTACCACATGGCAACCATGGACTGGAGTTTTAGCTGTAGGTACACTTAAAGCAAAGAGTTCCCAAATCGTTAAAATACGTGGTGCAGTCAATGACAAAGCAGGGGCAACTGTTGTGAATACAGGTAAACTTACTAGCCAAACACCAGATGCTAATCCACAAAACAGCGTGGCAACAGCAACTAACTTAGTCAATAATGTTCAAGTGATAAAGACTGCTAATGTAGCAGGCGTAAGTGTAGGGGATACCATCACTTATACACTTGAAGTAATGAATAAGGGTGGGGTAACAGCTGAGCAGGTCGTTGTGACGGATGTATTACCACAAGAAGTAAGTTATGTAGGCAATCTCACGGTTAATGGTGCTGCTGTAAGTGGCAATATTCAAACAGGCTTACTTGTTGGCAATATCGTGGCTGGAGCCACCACTACCATCACATTTGATGTGAAAGTAGTAGCTATTCCAGCTGATAAGCAGATTGGAAATACAGCAGTAGCCAACTACGTATATCGTGCGAATCCAACAGCTGCACCTATTAGTGGCAAAGCAACCAGTCCAGTAAATGAAGTGAAAGTATACGCACCAAGTATGGCAGTTACTAAGACATCAAGCCCAACGAATGTGGCTGTAGGAGAACCTTTAGTCTATACCATGAAGGTAACTAATACAGGTGATATAGCGCTTGATAATGTAGTTGTCACAGATGAGTTGCCAACAAGTTTTCAGGTACAACAAATTCAGGTGGGTGGCGTGACGGTTACAGGAGATATCCGCACAGGCATAAATATAGGTACACTCGCTATAGGGCAAACAGTAGTTGTAACCATAACTGTAATTATTCAAGCAGATGTTAATATCAGCACATTTAAGAATGTAGTGAATGTAGTAGCGGAAGCAACAGTAGATACAACACGCCCAGAAGAACCTGTTCAAGCAACAGCTACAGATCAAACAGGTGTTAATATTTATAATCCAAAATTAGTGCTCGTTAAATCTGTAGATAAGCAATATGCTGTGATTGGGGATGTAGTCACTTATACTATCAAGGTAACCAATCAAGGGAGTACGGTACTAAGTAATGTCAATTTGGATAATGTAGTGATTTCAGATATATTATCAAGTGATTTATCCTTTGTATCAAATAGTGTGATGTTAAACGGTAAGGTTATGCTAAATGTAAGTATCTTAAACGGTATCAATATAGGCACACTTGCTGTAGGTCAGACAGTAACACTTCAGTTCCAGGCACAAGTAATGAGCGATAAAGTAACACCTATTGAAAATACAGTACAGGGTCAATACGCTTATACATTGCCTAATAGACCACCTCAAAGTGGAAAAACCCAAAGTAATCGAGTAAGCTTGAATGTGGTTAATGTAAGTCTAGTAGTAGAGAAAACTGCTACACCAGAAACTGTTGCAATTGGAGATACAGTAACCTATACGGTTAAGGTGACCAACACAGGTGATGTTACAGCACGTAATATTTTATTTACAGATGCGTTACCTAAAGAAGTTACTTTAGTGCCAGGAAGCTTTAGCATTAATGGTAAGGTTGTTAATAGTGTAGACATGACAAAAGGTATTATTATCCCCGATATTGCAGCAAAATCAAGTGTAACTATTACGTATCAAGCAACGATTACAACAAACAATTGTAGAGGGATCTTAACCAATCAAGCTAGCGTCACGTATACGTATCAATTACCAGATGGTAGTACAGGAACAAAGACTCAAGAAGGTGCACTTGCCATGAGTGAGATCAATGTAGAGATTAGTCAATTCAAGCAAATGAGTATTGAGAAATATTTGATGATTCCAGAAGCCAAACCCAATATTGAAGTGATTAATAACATGACAGGAACCATTGATATTAATCATTACAATATCATTACCACACCGATTACCACGAATATAGAGGGACAACAATTGACAGGAAACAAAGCTATTATAAGAGGCACATTTAATCTTGTCATTGAGTATACAGCATTAGATGCAGAACAAGGTGTACACTCTGCACACTATAGCATCCCATTTAGTACCTTTATTATCTTGCCTCCAGGTAGTCATGTAGGTAAAGGTGTAGATATTGTAGGTGAGGTAGAGGATATTTATTACACTGCACTAGATATCAGAACATTCTTTGTTAATATTACAGCATTGATCAATATGAAAATGCTGAGTTGTTAATCAAAAGCCCCAGTTATTTCGAAAGTTGAAATAACTGGGGCTTTTCTAGGTGTACTCAGCAAAATAAAAGAACTGTCCACCCGACAAAAGTGACAGTTCTAATCAAAAATAAGTTTTTAGATTTTTCTATAGAGCTGCTAATCGGAATCGAACCGATGACCTCTACACTACCAATGTAGTGCACTACCGACTGTGCTATAGCAGCGCATTTCTCAATACCCTCATAGAATATCATATTACTATACGCTTGTCAATATTCCCAAATCGAGACTAAAAATTAAATTAATTCGGAAAGCTTAAGGTTTAGTACCCTAAGCTTTCTCCTACTAGAATGACATGAATGCGGTCAGCTTCGCGACTATTGCGTGTGATGAGTGTGTGCATACACATACAGTCTGGGCTTAAGCAGTTGCCACAAACCCCTGTTAGGCCACAAGGTGTTTGGCGATTTAAGCGGATGCCGTTTTCAGGGCAGGCTGTACTTTTGATACGGTGAATACCTGTTTCTACATTTGTGGTAACTTTGTTCATCCCTACAATCATAATTACCTTTTTAGGACCATAGATAAGAGCAGATATACGGTTTCCATTCCCATCTATATTAATGAGTTCTCCGTCTAGTGTAATGGCATTGCTACTCATTAAGTAGAAGTCTGCAAAGTAAGCTTTGCGAAGCATCTCATCTACTTCTCCGGGGACAGCTTTGGCACGGTCATAAAGGGTGTATGTAGCTTGTGTAGTAAGTGCATCTAAAAGGCCAATTTCTTTAATGCTTTCGGAGCCACCCCAAGCAATGCTAGAACCTTCAGGCATCATGGAAAGGGCTAGGTTTAAGGCTGCCTCTTTAGTCTCACAGTAGTAGCCATTCATATGACGTTTGCCTAGTTGTTTCATGATTACAGTAGATTGCTTAGCATAAAAATCTTTTTGAATAGACATAACAACACCTCACATAATAAATTTATTTCATTATAGCATAAAGATAAAGCTTAGTATTAAAATTAAGCTAAAATAAATATAGAATAGACGCTTCAATTTCTAAAGAATCAAGGTAGAGGAAAATATGTAACCAAATAGTAATAATAATATTTGTTTAAACAACTTGTAAAATTTGTGCATGTATATATAATTGTAAATATAAACTTAAGGAGGTTAGTTATGAAAAAGAAATTATTTCCTATGCTCTTACTTGCATTAGCACTTGTTTTCACAGGTTGTAGCACAACCCAATTAGAATTCTGGAGCAAATGCCAAGAATCTAGTAACTGGGCAGCCAGTACCATTAAAGGCACAATGAATATGGATATGACCATGCAAGGTGAAACAATGAAAATGGTCATGACTATGGATGGGATTGCCAATACAGAAGATATGAGTAGTGAATTAACCATGAATATGGATATGAGTGCAGCGGGTATGGATATGAAGATGCATGATATTCAAATATTCATGAAAGATGGCAAAATGTATATGAGCAAAAATTACTTTGTTCAACTTTTTGAAACAAGTGGACTTCCAGTGCCAGCAAGTTTTGCAAATCCTGAAGTAGAGTTTATTACTTTTACAGATGACAATGCACAAATAGCTATGATTATGGAAATGACTCAGCAAGGGATGTTAGCAGATAAAGAAAAATATGCTGATATGATGAAAGATATAGCAACAGAACTTGGTTTAGATGTAGAAATTACAAAAAAAGATAATACATATACTATTGACTTAGATGAAAAAGAAATGTTAGCATTTGTTAAACAGATTATTTTAACAACAGCTAATAACATGGAAAGCTTAAATAAAAAGTATAACTTAAATATTCCAGATGAAGATATTACCGCATTAAAAGCTCAAATGGATGAAGTAAAAGTGCAACTTGACCAATTAATTCCACTTGCAGAAGCTATGGTTAAGGGAAATGTTAAAGTAGATTATACTTTTGGCAAAGATCAAGTCAATGAAAAAATGACTATGAATATGACTATACCTGTACTTGATAATGCAGTATTCAACATGACGATGGATATGGTTGTAGGCAAAGCCGAAGCAAAAGAAATTGTAGCACCAACAAAAGTATTAGAAATGACTCAAGCAGAACTTATGAATGAAATGATGCCACAAATGGTAGTCATCAATCGACTTGACAATACGCTTATGAATGCAATGGGTCAATCAGAAAGTTGCCAAGTTATTGTAAAAAATAATGAGGTTTATATACCTGCAAAATTAACTTTAGGTTACTTAGGCCAAGAAGTAAAATATGATGCAGTGGCTAAAAAAGCTGGTATTGAAGTAGGGGGCACTTTTAAAGCACTTAACACAATCAGTGAAAAAGGTATTTCTTACGTGAGTTTAACAGAAGTTCAAAACTTAGGTTATACTGTAGAAGCTACAGCTGACTTCATTACAATCCAATAAGATTGAGTAAGCAAAAAGGGTGAATACACAAATATTTTGTGTGTCCACCCTTTTTTCTGATAGAAATATCCAAAATTATGAAAAATAGATTTGGCTTATAAAGCACATATTGGGTATAATAGATATGAAAATGTCAAAAAGAGACGAGGTAAAATAGCATGAAAGAAATAAGTATTTTTGACGTGATTGGACCTAATATGATTGGACCTTCAAGTTCGCATACTGCAGGTGCGGTACGTATTGCCTTAATGGTACGTAAACTGGTTCAAAAACCTATTCGTGAAGTCAAGTTTATTCTATATGGGTCTTTTGCACAAACTTACAAGGGACATGGAACAGACAAAGCACTTGTAGCAGGAATGCTAGGCATGGATACAGAAGATGAACGTATTAAAGATGCCTTTTACTATGCCCGAGAGGCAGATTTAAAGTATAGCTTTGAACCGAATGAAATTAAACATACAGACCATCCTAATACAGTAGAAGTAATTGCTGAAGATGAAAATGGAGATGTGACAACGGTCGTTGGTGCCTCTATTGGAGGTGGTAATATTCGCATTGACCAAATTAATGGTATTGATGTAGAGTTTACAGGTGAATACTGCACCATAATTATTAAACAACAAGATACACCAGGGGTTGTAGCACATATTACAGAAGCCCTTAATGAGTACAATATTAATATTGCATTTATGCGTCTTTATCGTGAGAGCAAAGGGACCATGGCCTATACAATTATTGAAACAGATGAACATATAGACGAAGGTGTACAAGAGAAAATTCGTGCAAATCCATCTATTTTAAAAGTAACCATGATATAAGAGCTTTAACTACAAGACGAGGAGAATAACTTATGAATTTTCAAACAGCAGAAGAACTATTAAGTCTTTGTAAGACACATGAGTTACCTATTTCAAAGATAATGTTAGAACGCGAAAAAATAATTGGAAATATGAGTGAAGAAGAGATTTTGAAGGCCCTTACTCATGCTTATGAAATTATGAAAAATGCCATCAAGCGCTCCCTTACAGAAGATCTCGTGTCTATGGGTGGACTCATTGGTGGGGAAGGCAAAAAGCTTTATATGAGAAAAGAGCAATCAGCGTGTGGGAGCTTAGTTTCAAGAGCCATTAGTTATGCCATGGGTGTACTTGAAGTGAATACATCCATGGGGCTTATTGTAGCAGCACCAACAGCAGGGTCTTCCGGGGTTATTCCAGGTGTATTTGTCGCTATTCAAGAGGAACATCATTTTAGTGAGGAACAAATGTTAGAAGCTCTTTTAAATGCAGGAGCAGTAGGTTACTTGATTACACGTAATGCCACAGTATCTGGTGCAGAAGGTGGATGCCAAGCAGAGATTGGTTCAGCTTCCGCCATGGCAGCATCAGCTGTTACCGAGCTGCTTGGAGGAACACCTGAACAGTGTTTAGATGCAGCATCTACAGCACTTGCCAATATTTTAGGCTTAGTGTGTGACCCAGTAGGCGGACTTGTAGAGGCACCTTGCCAAAATCGTAATGGAATGGGTGCTTCTAATGCCTTAATTAGTGCAGAGATTGCCCTTGCTGGTATTAAGCATTTAGTACCTTTTGATGAAACAGTAGAAGCAATGTATAAAGTTGGGCATAGTATACCGTTTGAGTTACGTGAGACGGCTCTGGGGGGACTCGCAGTAACTAAGTCAGCTTGTGCAAGATGTGGTAAGTGTGACTAGGTCACAAAAATATTGCACTCATAAAAAATAAAATGACATATACTATAATTAGGAAGAACCTTTTGTAAAAAAAAGAAAGTGAGGATATAAAATGTTAGATATAGCAATTATTGGGGGAGGACCGGCGGGTCTTTCAGCGGCCATCAATGGCGTTATTCGTAATAAACAAGTAAAAATCTTCGGTAACGATATTACAACAAGCTATTTATATAAAGCTGAGAAAATAGATAACTACATTGGAATGATTGGTGCAACAGGCCCACAGATGATGGAAGCCTTCTTGGGTCATGCCAAAGAGATGAATGTAGAAATTGAAAACAAAAAAGTACTTGAGATTTTCAATATGGGCGACTTCTATATGCTCAATGTAGAAAATGAATTTATTGAAGCTAAAACTATTGTTTTAGCCAATGGGATTACAAAAGCAAGTTCTGTAGAAGGAGAAGAGGCTTTCCTTGGAAGAGGTGTAAGTTACTGTGCAACATGTGACGGTCCACTTTATAGAGGTAAGACTGTAGCTATTATTGGAGACAGTGCCCATGCAGAAGAAGATGTAAATTATTTGAATGAAGTATGTGAAAAAGTATTTTATATTCCCCTCTATAAAAATATAGGTAAGCTTGGAGATCGTGTGGAAGTGGTAACAGGTAAACCTCAAGCTGTAGAAGGAGAAGGTGTGGTTAATAAGTTAGTGCTTAAAGACCAAGAGTTAGAAGTAAGTGGTGTGTTTATTATTAAAGAAAGTATTCCAACAACACAACTTTTAAAAGGTCTTGAAATTCAAGATAAATCTATCAAAGTCAACAAATTCATGGAAACCAATATGCCAGGTGTCTATGCTGCTGGAGACTGTACAGGACGTCCTTATCAAGTGGCTAAAGCCGTAGGAGAAGGGGCAACAGCTGCACTTCAAGCAGTGAGCTACCTCCATATAAAAGATAAAGTAGCAAAATAATCAAATAATAGGGGCTGTTGCATTAAGGAATGAACATACAATATGTTGTAGTATTTCTTCTTAATGCAACAGCCCCTTCTAGTTTTCTAGAAACAAAAGGTAAAGGGTGTGGGCTAAAAGGGTTGAAGAAGTAAAAGGCATAAACAAAGTTTAAAAAAGTAGTTCTAAAGGGGCTTTCTTGTCCATAAAAATAGTTAAAAAGGGGGAGGACGTCCATGTCAACGAGTTACTTTTTACTCATTGTATTATGTGTCATAGCTTTAATGGTTTTAATGCTAAATATAGGGATTGTACAAAAAAAGGAGAATGTAGGGCTGAAGTGGGTGTGTACTGTTTTATTTGGATTTGCAATGATGCGCTATTTGACGCGCATTGTTTATGGTGATCATCCAACACTTGGACAGCTTGAAATATTACGTTATTTTTACTTAGCCACCAGTATAGGTCTCACTATAACTATGGCCTCGGCTGTATGGTCCATTACACCTTTTATCAAAGAGAAGTTAAGCTATTTTGCCTACTTGATTTGTTTTATACCCTGGATTCTGTTTTATTTATATGTTATTGTGACTCAGCCTACACAGATAGAGCCGGCAACGTTTGGGTATACTTTAGCACTTACAGGCAAATTTCCCATTTACTTAAGTGTTGTACAAGGCAGTTTTGTCGCCATTATGATTTTGTTATGTACTATTGGATTTTTTAGCTATAAGAACGAATATTTAAGAAGTAGCTATGCCCTTATCATTGCAGCATGTGTCTTATTAACTTTAGATGGTATAGGGTACTTTGTTAAAATTTTAAATATTATCCCACCCTTTACAGCTACAGAGATTTTTGGGTTTATGGCTATTGCCTATGCTTTTTATATTCAACCTGTTAAACGTAGGGTATAGCATATAAAAAGAGAGGACATCCTGTGTGGAATGTCCTCTTTGTTTCATTACATAAGTGTTTCATATTTTGGAATAATACAGATACCACATGCATCCGGTCCTGTGTTGACACCGATTGTTACACCAATGAAAAAGAACTCATCAGGGATAGATGCTCCAATAGCTGTTCTAGCACTTGCTAAAATGGTTGTAGCATCATCAGTGTTATCAGCATGCCCTACAAGGTAGTTAAAGTCCTCGGGACGGTTTCCTACATACTCAGCAGTTGCTTCTACAATTTTAGCAATAGCTTTTTTCTTACCACGCACTTTTGAAAGTGGGTAAAGTTGGCCTTTTTCAAGGAAAAGAATCGGTTTAACGTTGAGCATGGTGCCAAGAAGTGCAGAAGCTTTGCCAATACGTCCACCGTTCTCTAAGTAATCAAGTGTATCTACAAAGAAAAAGATTCTCGCTTTTTCAATGAGTTTGTCTGTCATTTCAATAATTTGGTTAAATGCAAGTCCATCTTGAATCATACGACCAATCTCTGTTACTAAAAGTCCTTGACCACCTGTGGCATTTAATGAATTAATAATAGCAATTTGCGCATTAGGATAATTTTCTAAAATAAGTTCTTTGGCATTAACAGCTGAGCTATAAGACCCACTGAAATACCCGGATAAACAAACACAGATAATGGATTTTCCTGCCTCAGCAAATGGTGTAAAGACTTCAAGGTAATCATTGATTGATGGAAGTGATGTTTTAGGGAAGACTTTGCTTGCACGCATTTTACTATAGAAATCTTTAATAGGCATTTCTATAATTTCTTTAAAATAGTCTTCTTGATTAAAAGAAACATAAAAAGGAATGCGTGTAATACCAAATTCTTTCACAATACCGTCATTCAAATCACTTGATGTATCTGTTATAAGTACGATTTCACACATTATATTCACCTCCTTAAATTTAATTCTAAATTGGTTCATTTTCTATTATAGGGGAAGCGCTTAGAGTTTGCAAGATAAGTTTAAGCATTAAGATAAGCTAGGGTGGCATATACTATACTGTTATAGGAAAAGGAGGAATGGATGTGCTCTCTTCAAGTTTAGAACAATATCTCATTCATATTTATAAGTTGAGTGAGCAAGGGCAAGAAATTAAAAGTAGTGATTTAAGTACTGAACTTAGCATGCCACTCAAAAAAACCATCCAAGCCCTTCAACGTATGCACTTTCAAAAATATATTATTTACCTGGCTTATCAACCTATTACCATTACAGACAAAGGAAAAGAGATGGCTAGATATTTAGTTTCTAGGGACACCCTTATTGATGAATTTCTAGATATTTTGCAATTGACCGATCACAAAGAAGAGGAGCGAGAGAGCCTAAAGCAATTCTTATCTTACGAGACGCTTGAAAGTATTGAGCGATTTGTCTGTTTTGTAAGACAGTATCCTGAGATTATGAATCGGTATCGTTTGTATAATAAACGTAAAATGCGTTGTAAAATATTAGAGCCGTTACCTGAAGAAGAGTAGTGTACCCCTTTAAGGTACACTATTTTTATGCTATAATAGTACACTAAGATAAACAATGAAGAATTTAAGGCTAAAGGAAAAGACTATGGAGAATACTAAACAATCAGGCGCACATATTTTAAAAGGTGCGATGATCTTATCAATTGCTGTATTTATTAGCAAACTTATTGGGATTTTATATCGCATCCCTTTAACCGGTGCGATTGGAGATGGTGGAAACGGGATTTTTGCACCATCGTATCAGGTTTATATGGTGATGCTTACCCTTTCGTCGGTAGCTCTTCCAACAGCTATTTCAAAAATGGTCTCTGAAAGACGTGCAATAGGCGCTTACGAAGATGCACACCGTGTTTATAAGATTGCTATGATTTATTCTGTATTAATTAGTGCGATTTTATCCATCATTTTATGGTTTGGTGCAGATTGGATAGCAACAGCTTTCTTTAATATGCCAGAGGCGGCCATGCCAATGAAGGCTTTGGTGCCAGCTATTTTCTTAGTAGCCATTATGGCTGTTATGCGTGGTTACTTCCAAGGGATGAGTTCGATGACGCCAACGGCTGTATCACAAGTTGTAGAGCAGTTTGTACATGCCATTGTCAGTGTGGTATTGGCATATATGCTCCTTAGTACAAGTTTAGAAGCTGCTGTAACAGGTGCTTCATTTGGTACATCAGTGGGAGCACTTTTTGCACTTGCTGTACTTGTTTTTGTCTATTATTTAATACGTCCAACCATTCAAAAGCGTAGACGCAAGTCACAAGCTTCAACGGGAGAAAGTAACGGAGAAATCTTAAAAAAAGTACTTGTTATGAGTATTCCGATTATGATTAGTACTTCTATCTTTTCTATTATGGGACTTATTGATTACTCTATGATTTATAAGATTTTGCCAGGTACTATTGAAAAAATGACTCTGGGTGGTCAGCTTATGAACTTGCCTATTTCTGACCCACAAGTATTGACGAACCAAACAGCTATTGTCAACAGTTTAGCAGGACAGTTTTCAACCAAGTATACAACCCTTATCAATTTACCAGTTAACTTAATTTTGACATTAGGGATGGCGGTTATTCCTGCAATTTCAGCAGCTGTGGCTAAGCAAGACTATAAAGATGTAAGACGTAAAACCAATATGGTGCTTAAAATAGGTATGCTCTTTGCAGCACCAGCGGCAGTAGGTCTAATGGTATTTGGTGACCAAGTGATACGTATGCTCTATAGCATGGCACCAGATGGGGGAGAACTTCTAGTGTATGGGAGCATTAGTATTATCTTTATCACCATTGCTCAGATTACAACAGGTGTTTTACAAGGTATGGGTAAACAAAGCATTCCTACCGTTCATGCAGGCATTGCCTGTGGGATCAAAGTAGTTGCCAATCTTGTGCTTTTATCTATGCCAAGTATGCATATTTATGGTGTCGTGCATAGTACGTCACTATGTTACTTAGTTTATGCTATTTTAAATGTTGTTTATTTAATGCGTACCATTCATATTAAATTAAATCTTAAGAAACTGATTATTAAGCCTATTTTAGTGGCAGCGGTAATGGGTATTGTAAGTTTTGGGCTGTTTCGCCTTTTAGTGGCACTCTTTGGTCATGGGACATTGATGATGCTTATTGTCATTCCAATTGCTATGGTTGTCTACGGTGTAGTAGGCCTTTTAACCCGTACCATTACAATCAAAGATGTGGAAAATATACCAGGTGGTACGAAACTAATTAATAAGCTTTTCAAATAGGTATAAAGCTAGATAGAATAAGGTTTGAAGATGTATAAAGGTCTGAAAACATGGCTATACTCCAAAACGAAAGAAAGATAGATGTTTAGGAGGATACTCATGTTTACGAAGAAGCAATTTCTTACTTTACTTACTGTTGCTGTATTCGTTTTTATTATAGTGACCAGTGGATGTTATTGGCTAGCTTATCAGAAGGGACTTAGTGCCCCTATTGTTAACCCGGATGCTGTTATTGAAACGTTTGAAACAGAAGAACCTATAAGTGAAGTAGAGGTTAAGGACAATAGCAGAATTTTACCAACAACTAAGGTACAAGCTAAAATATTAGATCAAGAAGGCTATATTATAGAAGAGAAATATTTAGATACCTTAAGTTTACTCAGCAAGACTATGGAAGAAGTAGGAGCCCTTTTCGAGGATTATAAAATTGAAAAGTTCACCCCAGAAGAAGTCATTTTGACGAGGCAGATGTATATTGCAAAAGAAGCACCGTCATTTAGTTTGGGGATAGAAAAGGGAGAAATAGGCATTTTAGTAGGAGGTAGTACTCCGAGTTTTATTCAGTTGGGGTTAAGTACAAGGGACTTTTCCGCATGGACAGTAGAACTACTTTCGAGAGAACCCATCCACATTACAGTAGAGCAAAAGCGTAAACTTGAAAAAGATGCCTATTATATAGAAGAAATTTTACAAAACTATAGTGAATAATAAGAGGGGTGGGGAGCTCCCAAGTCTTCTATTCTATGTGATAGAAGGCTTGGGGCTTACTGCCTCTATTTGTTTATACTTGCAAAGTGTATCAAATCCCCCTACAATAAAGACAAAGAGAGGAAGATGGACATGAGGGATATAGCAATTATAGGCGGTGGTGCATCTGGACTTGTAGCAGCCATTACAGCAGCAAGACAAGGCGCACGTGTCACCGTTTTTGAAAGACAAAGTAGAATTGGCAAGAAGATTCTTGTAACAGGTAACGGAAGATGTAACATGACGAATATCAACATGAAAAGGGAGCACTTTCATACAGCAAGTCAGAAAGATTGCTTTTTACCTATTCAACATAAAGATGTAGAGATGACCTTAGACTTTTTCAAGAGTTTAGGCATTGAAAGACTTGTGGAAAATACAAAAGTATATCCAGCCTCAGAGCAAGCAAGCAGTGTGCTAGATGTCATGCGTATGGAAATAGAGCGCTTAGACATAAACGTACTGGTGGATACAAAGGTGATTAAGTTAAGGCCAGAAGGTACAAAGTGGCAAGTATGGACTGAAACACAAGAAAAGTATACTTTTGACCGTGTGATTGTAGCTACAGGAGGATTGGCAGCGCCACAACTTGGGTGTGATGAAACAGGATATGGCTTGCTTAAGAAACTCGGACACCATCAAGTCCCCAACTTTCCAACCATTGTACACATTGTTTCACCAACTAAGTATTGTAAGATGATGAAGGGCATGCGCTTTAAAAGTGAAGTGAGTATCCTTGTAGAAGACAAAGTTTGCCGTATAGAACGAGGTGAAGTACTCTTTACAGAAGATGGGTTATCAGGCCCGCCTATTTTCTTACTTAGTCGTATTGCAGCAGAAAGTTTTGCAAAGAAACAAAGTTGTAAAATCCATATGGACTTTATGCCAGACCATAGTAAAGAAGACTTGGTGGCAATGATCTATGAACGTATAGGTCAAGGAAACCATAAAAATATAGAGGAGTTATTTGTAGGCTGGCTCAATAAGCGTGCTATTATGGCCATAATTAAGCAAGCAGATGTAGGGAGCCCACTAGCACCTTGTGAAAACTTAGAGTATGAAATGGTAGAAGCCCTTGCTCAGTCTATGAAACAGTTGATTTTTGAAGTTCATGGCACAAGAGGCTTTAAGTTTGCCCAAGCTACAGTAGGAGGCATTACTTTAGATGAAGTGAACTTAGAGACTATGGAGTCCTTGAAAGTGCAAGGCTTATACTTAACAGGTGAAGTACTAGATGTAGATGGAGACTGTGGTGGGTACAACTTACAATGGGCATGGTCTACAGGATTTGTAGCAGGCGAAGCTGCTACCCTATAATAGAGGTTAGTAGCTACTATAAAAGTGATGCAAAACATTAGCGTGATGCAAAACATTAGCAAACAAATATAGAAAGTTCGAGGAAATCAAAATGATTCGTGTACAAGACCTTTCCTTAACGTTAAAGGAAGATGAAAGCGTATTAAAAAGCAAAATTTCTAAAAAGTTACGTATTGCACCACAAGAGGTGGTGTCGTACCGTATTTTTAAAAAGGCCATAGATGCCCGTAAGAAACAAGATATTAAACTTGTCTATACAGTGGATGTAGAGACAACAAAAGAAAAAGAACTGCTTAAGAAGTTTCCAAACCTTCAAGCACCTGATTTAAGCTATCACTATCCAGAAAGCGGGACTCAGCAGCTCAAGCATCGTCCAGTTGTCGTGGGAAGTGGACCTTGTGGGATGTTTGCTGCTTTGATATTGGCACAAATGGGTTACAAGCCAATAGTCGTTGAGCGAGGTAAGGCAGTGGATGAGCGTGTACAGGATATAGAGGCCTTCTGGAAAGAGGGACAGTTTAATCCAGAGTCTAATGTACAGTTTGGAGAAGGTGGTGCGGGGACCTTTTCAGATGGCAAGCTCACGACTCAGATTAAAAATGTACGTTGTCATAAAGTGTTAGAAGAGCTGGCACGATTTGGCGGACCAGAAGAAATTCGTTATAAAAACAAACCCCATATTGGAACAGATGTCCTGCGAGATGTAGTGAGAAATATTCGTCATGAAATTGAACACTTAGGTGGGACTTACTGCTTTGAGACCAAGTTGACAGGACTACGTCTAGAAGATGAAAAGATAAAGGCTATAGAACTTAATCACAATGAGTGGTTAGAGACCGATGTCTGTGTTTTAGCATTAGGACATAGTGCGAGAGATACTTTCCAAATGCTTTATGACCAAGCGGTGAACATGATCCCTAAGCCATTTGCAATGGGCATGCGTATTGAACATTTGCAAGAATGGATTAACACTTCTCAATATGGTGATGCACACAAAGACGATCCAAAGCTTGGTGCAGCAGAGTACAAGCTTGTCCATCATGCAAGTAATGGGCGTGCAGTTTATACTTTCTGTATGTGCCCAGGCGGGTATGTGGTGGCTTCAGCCTCAGAAGAGGGGATGGTAGTGACCAATGGGATGAGTGAATATGCTAGAGATGGTGCTAATGCCAATAGTGGGATACTTGTCAACATTAGCCCAGAAGACTTTGGGTCCACACATCCTTTAGCAGGTGTAGAACTACAAAGGAAGTTAGAAGTGTTAGCCTATCGACTAGGAGGAAGTAACTACAAGGCACCACTCCAACGTGTAGGTGACTTTATAGAAGGCAAAGAAACAACAGAACTAGGAGTTGTTCAACCAACTTATGAGCCAGGTATCGTATACAGCAATTTACGAGGTGCATTACCAGACTTTATGGGAGATGCTATTGTAGAAGCGCTAGGCGTATTTGGGAAGAAGATAAAAAACTTTGACCATCCAGATGCTCTTTTTACTGGGTTTGAAACAAGAAGCTCCTCACCAATCCGCATAAGTAGAAATGGAGACTATGAGGCTAACATCAAAGGAATTTATCCAGCAGGTGAAGGTGCCGGTTATGCAGGTGGAATTACCTCAGCAGGAGTAGATGGTATTGAAGTGGCAGAAGCTATTATCAAAATGTATCAGCCATTAGAAAAATAAGTAACAATAAGAGAAATTGAAAATGCTATTGAACCACAAATGTGCAGGTGAAGAACTTTATGATAGTGACTTTTTTAAGAGACAAACACAAGCAGAAGCCTATAAAACTTCCTTTGAACACGTAGCTTTTTTGTGAGAAGAAGCTGTAACTAGGCTTAAGCATATAGAATTCAAGTATTATACAACTTTTGAAAAAAGAAAACCTATATTTAAACCGTTGTAAAATAATATCTCTAAAAATCGAACGTTATTTCATAAACAATAAAATTTGTTTGAGTTTATAGCCTCTATTTGTTATAATAGTAGTATGAAAAGACAAATATGAGGTGGACGAGGATGCAAAACGATATCGCACGTATATTACTAACTGAAGAAGCAATTCAAGACAGAGTAAAAGCATTAGGTGAAGCAATTACCACACAATACGCAGGCAAAGAACTTCTTGTTGTAGGTATTTTAAAAGGCTCAAATGTTTTTATGAGTGATTTAATTAGACAAATTCAAATTCCTTTAAAAATAGATTTTATGATTGTTTCAAGCTATGGTAATGCTACAGAGTCAACAGGTGTAGTGAAGATTATGAAAGACATTGAACAAAGCATTAGTGACAAACATGTGTTGATTGTAGAAGATATTATTGACAGTGGTTTAACACTTAAATATTTAACAGAGATGTTGAATACAAGAAAACCAGCAAGTATCAAACTTTGCACACTTTTAGACAAACCAGCAAGACGTAAAGAGCGTGTAGATGTAGATTATGTAGGGTTTGAAATGCCAGATGAATTTATTGTAGGCTATGGCATTGACTATTCAGAACACTATCGTAACTTGCCTTACGTAGGTGTTTTAAAACCAGAAGTTTATGAAAAATAGATAGAATTAAAAGGAGCTACTCCACTTTGATCAACAAAGTAGGGTAGCTCCTTTTAAGTTTTTAAAGAATAATAATTATCAGTTGATTATTGCTTAGATGTATATTATAATAAGAACGAGGATAAAATGACTTCTAAAGGAGGCTAAACTATGAAAATTATTGTAATTGGATGTACTCATGCAGGTACAGCAGCTATTGTAAATACTAAAAAGCTTTATCCAGAATCAGAAATTACAGTTTATGAAAAAAATAATAATATTTCTTTCTTGTCTTGTGGAATTGCACTTCATGTAGCAGATGTAGTAAAAGACCCTAAGGGACTTTTCTACAACTCGCCAGAAGGCTTGAATGAACTTGGTGTAGTGACTAAAATGGAACATGAAGTCACACGCGTAGATATTCAAAACAAATGTGTGGAAGTCAAAGATTTAAATTCAGGTGAAACTTTCCAAGATACTTATGACAAACTGATTGTAACGCTTGGTTCTTGGCCAATCGTTCCACCAATTCCTGGCATTGAACTTGAAAATATTGTATTATCTAAAAACTATAATCATTCTGAGACCATTATCCAAAAAGCAAAAGAGGCCAAACGTATTGTTGTTATTGGCGCAGGCTATATTGGTGTTGAGTTAGCAGAAGCATTCCAAATTCTTGGAAAAGAAACAACACTTATTGATGCAGAAGCACGTATTATGAGTAAGTACTTAGATGCACCTTTTACTGAAAAAGCAGAAGAAGCATTTAAAGCTCATGGTGTAGCACTTGCAACAGGTGAAAAAGTTGTGCGTTTTGAAGGTGCAGAGGGCAAAGTGAGTGCAGTTGTAACAGATAAACAAACTTATGAAGCTGATTTAGTTGTACTGTGTATCGGGTTTAAGCCTAATGCGGACTTACTTAAAGGTCAAGTAGATATGCTTCCCAATGGAGCAATCATCATTGATGAATATATGCATACAAGTGCAGAAGATGTTTTTGCTGCAGGAGATTGTTGTGTAGTTGGTTACAACCCAACTGGGGATAGCCGTTATATTCCACTTGCAACCAATGCAGTACGTATGGGTACACTTGTAGCTAAAAATTTAGTGCAACCAACCCTAAAATATATGGGTACACAAGGCACATCAGGCATTAAAATTTACGAGTATAATATTGCCTCTACAGGGTTAACAGAAGAAGTTGCCAGAACAACAACTTCAATGAAAGTAAAATCTGTTATTTTAAATGATGCATATAGACCAGAATTTATGCCAACCCACGAAGATGCATTGATTAAACTTGTATATGAAGAAGACACCCATAGAGTATTGGGTGGACAAATTATTTCTAAATATGATTTAACACAACTTATGAACACACTCTCTGTAGTGGTTCAAAACAAGATGACAGTAGAAGAGCTGGCTATGACAGATTTCTTCTTCCAACCACACTTTAACAAACCATGGAGCTTATTAAATTTAGTGGCTTTAAAAGCACTCGAAAACTAAGGTAATACAAAGTTTACTCGCTATGAACCTGTATTTACCAAGTTTCCTCCTACAACTATTAAAATAAAAGGATATATTATCCTTTTAACTATTTAAATAAATCTAGGGCTAAAAAAGAGGGTGTATACTGCAAAGTGAGTTTGCAGTATACACCCTTAATTCTATATTCTCTCATCTCTTAACAAATCTCTTTAAAACTTACAATACTATCGATATTGATATAAATAATCTTTCCAGAACCAATTACCAAAGCTTTTATACAATGTTCATCTACACCTAAAATACATACTGGACCTTGTTTTCTTTCTAAATAAATCATTACCTTTTTACCTACTAACCTACGTAGCTCATGGGCAATGGAACCGCCACAACTTGTGTCACAGTCACAAGGCTGCCTATCACAAGTTGTATATAAGTTGATTTGTTCCTGATTGCATGGGTAAGGACGATCACAAAAGTTTGGTGTAGGCCTACAAGGTGAGTAAACATTTTCAAATTCGCAACAAGGATTAGGTCTTGAGGTAGGGGGCTGACAAGATTTGCAGCAAGGCTCATCACCATAACAAGGATTAGGTTTTGGAGTAGGGCGCTGACAAGATTTGCAACAAGGCTCATCACAACAAGGGTTAGGTCTTAAGATAGGGCGCTGGCAAGGTTCAAAGCAAGGCTCATCACAACAAGG
>NZ_JAVVQU010000027.1:27595-44140 GCF_036655075.1 Niameybacter sp.
TCACAGCAAGGCATAGGCCTTGGATCAGGACGGCGACGACAATCTTCCCAGGCATATTCCTCAGAGTAAGGCATAGGTCTTGAACTTCTACGATATTCACTCATTTTCGTTCCTCCTTAACACCTACAATCTTCAATGAAGTCAATATGACTCATATTGAAGATTTTAATATTTCCTGAACAAACCTCTATAGCTTTGACGTAACAAGGTGTTATATTGCATATAAAAACCTTATAACGACATTTACCGCTATGAATAATCGCTTTTTGGCCAATAAGATGGCAAAGACTATCGGAATAACAAAATGACATAAGCAATTCCTCCTATAAACAAAGTAGGGAAAATTTTTATCTCTTTCTATAAATTCCCTACTATAATGTATGACAAATTACGACAAGAGGTGACGATGGAATTATATAATTTATTCAAAAAAGTAAAGAATAAATGAAAAATGTTCTGCATATGTTTAAAGCTTAACTATGGTATAATCCTAAATATAGATTATTTAGAGTAGATGAGGGGATGATGCGATGAGTTGCTATCAAAGTACAAGAAATCAAACAATCAATATTACAGAAACAGAAGCGATATTACAGGGTATTTCAAAAGAAGGGGGACTTTTTGTTCCTAAAGAGCTTCCTAAAATGGATTTTGAACTGAATGCATTACTGGATTTTAACTATCAGACCTTGGCCTATCGTGTCATCCGTCTCTTCTTTGACAACCTTAAAGAGGAAGATTTAAAAGGGTGTATAGCCCATGCCTATGATGAAAAGTTTGACACCCCTATGATTGCACCAGTAAAGACAACACAAACAGCACATTTTTTGGAGCTCTTTCATGGACCAACTTTAGCCTTTAAGGATATGGCCCTTTCTATTTTGCCATATCTCATGACAACCAGTAAACGTTATGAGCAAGAGGATAAAGAGATTATCATTTTAACTGCTACTTCTGGAGATACAGGCAAAGCAGCCCTTGAAGGTTTTGCAGATGTGCCTGGAACTAAGATTATTGTATTCTTTCCAGAAGAGGGGGTAAGTGATGTGCAGAAGCGTCAGATGACTACACAAAAGGGTGAAAATACTTTGGTAGTAGGAATCAAAGGAAATTTTGACGATGCACAAACAGGCGTAAAGCAGATTTTTGCAGACCAAGCATTTGAAGCAGAACTTGCAGCCCAAGGTTTTGTTTTTTCTTCAGCCAATTCTATCAACATTGGGCGCCTTGTCCCACAAGTGGTATATTACTTTTATGCTTATGGAAGACTGGCCCAAGAGGGAAGCTTGCAAGTTGGTGAACCTATGAATGTGGTCGTGCCAACAGGTAACTTTGGAAATATTTTAGCTGCCTACTATGCTAAGTGCATGGGACTTCCTATTGGTAAGTTTATCTGTGCTTCTAATAAGAATAATGTACTCACAGACTTCTTTGAAAAGGGGATTTATGACAGAAGGCGTGACTTTTTCGTTACGAACTCACCTTCAATGGATATTTTAATTTCAAGCAACCTAGAACGCTTCTTATATTATATGTGCGAAGGGGATACAACACTTGTAACTGAGTTTATGGAGGACCTTAGAACAAAGGGGTATTACAAGGTCACAGAAAAGATGCAAGAAAAGATGCAGCTTTTTGAGGCTGGATTTGCAGATGATGAAACTACTTTGGCCATGATTAAAAAAGTTTATGAAGAAGAAAACTATTTAATGGATACCCATACAGCAGTAGCTTACGCAGTCTATGACAGCTATAAGACACGTACTAAAGACCTAACACCAACAGTGATTGCTTCTACTGCAAGCCCTTATAAATTTACAGGAAGTGTGATGTGTGCTTTAGACAAAAAATATGAAACACAAAATGATTTTGTTCTTTTGAAAGAAATGGAAAAACTTTTAAATAACCAAATGCCAGAAGGTATTCGTGGCATTGAAACATTACCAATCAGGCACCAATGTGTGTGTGAAGTTACTCGGATGAAAGAGACAATAGCTGACTTCTTAAAATGAGATAGGTGGAGAGACTTGTAAAATACCCTCGAAATGTGCTATTGTAGTAAGGATAGATTATCGTAAAATAAGATATAGTAAAAAGGTCGAAATTAATGTATAATAGATATGCTAATAGAGACGTTTATACTATGGAAAATAGTACTAGCATACGTTAAGAAAAAAGGAGAGTTATTGATTATGACATTATATCAACAATGGGACAATTATGGTGAAGACGCAAAAGTACGTTCAACTGAAGAATACAAAAAAGTAGTTGAAAGATATTTAACAATGGAAAGAAACGTATACTCAGAACTTCTTGCAGATGTAAACACTGTAGTTGAAGGTACAGTAGCTGAACTTGCAAAACGTTTTGCAATGACAGAAGTAGAATTCGTTGGATTCGTAGATGGTATTAACGAGAGTCTTAACCAAGGGGCTTATGACTTAGATACTTTAACAGCAGAATCTACAATCAAATTAGACTTTGACCTTAAAAAATTATATTGGAATATGCTTGATGCTCAAGCAGATTGGCTTTACAATTTACCACAATGGGATGAACTTCTTACAAAAGAAGAACGTCAACAAGTTAAAAGAGACTTTAAAAAATCAAAAACAGTTGTTATTGGTAAAAAAGTTGGACGTAACGATGCATGCCCATGTGGTAGTGGCAAAAAATACAAACAATGCTGCATGAACAAGTAATAACTGCCTTTTGGCAGTTATTTTTTTAAGAAGCATTAGAAGGAGAGAGTAGGATGGATATCGTTTGGTCATATTGTCTTATTGCAATTATTACACTTGTACTCGTTATCATTAGACTCATTAATAACAAATTATTAAAGCAATTCATGGAAAAGCATCCAGAAGGTACAAAATATGTTGTGTTTAAAAAGGACTTTTTCTACACAGTAGCAAAACTTGCTGTACTCATTACCCTTATTATTAATGGAATGACTTTATATGGTCATAGTAGATTGAATGTGCCAAGTATTGTGATGACTCTATTTGTTGTCATGATGTGCTTATTAAGTGGTATAAGTTTCGTTATTGTAGATGGAAAAAAACACTTTGATATCTCCGGTTATGAATTATCTGAGGAAAACGTTAAGGACATTAAGATTAAAGAGCATAAAATGAGATTAAGTTGTACCATTCTTTTCAATGAAGAAATCAATGGGTATCAAGGAATGGAGTTTTACTTATTTGGTAAGGATAAACAAAAATTCATTGATCAAATCGAACAAATGTAACAAAACTAAAAGAGAAACCGCTCAAAAGGTTTCTCTTTTTTTACGTTTCGAAGAAAAATGTAAAAAATAAATATTTTATAATTGTGTAATAACAATACATAATTGATATATAGATGAAAAAGTTTAGTGCTTTTCATTAAACTTCATTAACTCATGAAAATACACTTTATTTTTTTTAAGATGGTGGTAGAATATAGGGTATGACATATAATGAATGGTGATTCATAAAAAAACAACGTCATGGGACAATAAGGAGTGAAAGGCATGGAAGATATTATAAAAGAAATTATTAAGATCGACTCCAGTGCACTTGAGAACAAGAAGCAACAGGAAAATCGAATTAATGAGCGGAAGGCCTATTATGAAGCACAAATGGCGGCTTATCAGAAGGAGCGTTTAGCAAGTGCCAAGGAAAAAGCTGACGAAACGTATCAAAGTGTGATTAAGGCTAGCGAAGAGCAGTACAAATTTGAAGAAGAAAAGGCAAAGAAACAAGTACTGCTGATTGAGAATAAATATTTACAAGTGGAAGGTCCCCTACTTGAACAGGTGTTTAACAAACTTTTTCTAGTGGAGGCGTAATATGAATGTGTATGCATCCTATAATGCGATCAATAGTAAAATACACACCCGCAAGAAAACACTGCTCAAAAGGGATGATTGGAATAAAGTATTAGATTACACCACAGTTGCTCAGTTTACAGAATTTTTGAAAAAACGTTATGGATATGGTGTGCATCTTGAACATAACAAGATAGAAGATATGCATAGAGGTGAGCTAGAAGTCATGTTACAACGCTATGTCGTTGGTGAAATCGAAAAGCTTCTGCATTACTTCTCAGGTCCTTATAAAGATTTTATTAAAATTTTATTACTGCAGTATGATATAAGTGATTTACAACTTATTCTAAGGGCGATTGCCAGAAATGAGAGTATCAATGACTTGCAAAGACATTTTGTGCATTCTGAAACGCATACACATTTGGCTTATGATAAGTTGATTGGGAGTCAATCCGTTTCTCAGTTTGTAGAGGGTCTTAAGGGTTCACTTTTTTATGAAGATTTAAAGACAATGACACAAGAAGATGTGGTGACACGAGAGTTTCATATGGAAATGAAGTTTTATCTCTTATATTATAGAGAACTGATGAAAAAGGCAAAGAAACTCAGTGCCAATGACTATAGTATTGTAAAACAGATTATAGGACTTAAGATAGATTGCTTGAATATTCAGTGGATCTATCGAGCGATGAAGTATTATGATATTTCAAAAGAAGAGATTATGGTGTATAGCTTGCCAGGGGGAAATGTTTCTTATAATAGTCTTAAAAAATTAGTGTATGCGAAGTCTCTTGGAGAGTTTGAGACATTGGCCGAAAAGCATTTAAAAGATAATGTATTTGACCAAAGAGGGGATATGCTTTTAGAAAGAAATATGGACACCGTCCTTTATCAAATCATTCATAAAGTTAATGATGAAAATTCTATTGCACTCGCTCTTAGATATATTTTTGTCTTAGAAATAGAAACTCAGGATCTTATTGCAGTGACGGAAGGCATTCGTTATGGTCTTGATAAAGAAGAGATTAAAAAATACCTTGTTTATACATTATGATGAGTGGAGGAACAGTAGATGGCTATTGAAAAGATGGTCTTGCTCAATCTAGTCGGTTCACTTGACGATGAGCATGCAATATTAGAGGAGTTAGTTTTAAGTGAGAGTATTCACTTAAACATGGACCATAATGATGTATATGACAACAACTATATGGTTCATCAGTACGAAGCCATGATGCCGCAAGATGCTATGCCTATCATCGAAAATTATGCGCAAATGGAAGCAGAATATGAGAAGATGCTAGAAGATGTTAAAATTATTGCAGAGGGTGTAGGCATTGCTTCAAAGCTGGATAAAGTCAATGTGGGGCGAAAGTATAGTTTTGAGGATGCCAAACGAGAGCTAGGCTGTCTAAAAGCAGACGTATGGGAAAAGATAGAATCTATCAATGTCCAAAAGGCAAGGCTTAAAGAACTAAAAAATTTCAAACAAAAAGTAAGTTGTATCAAGGCTGAATGGAGTAATTTTAGTGATTTACATGAGTTGAATTACTTCGATTTTCAAGTGGGCATGCTATCTTATGATAACAAGATACAAATTAAGAAAAACTATGAAAATATTAGTGCCATTATCTTAAAAATTGGAGATATTCAAGATTCTAGAGAAGATATTTACTTAGTTGTGTATCCTAGACAGTTTAAGAAAGAGACTAAGCGTTTGTTAAAGTCACTTAACTGGGTATCGCTTAAAATACCTGAAGACATTATTACGATGTCAGAGAGTTTAAAAGAAGCTACTGAATGCAAAATTGAAGAAATTCAAGGAGATGTGAATAAGTTAGAACAAGCACTTCTTACCAACTTGGATGAAAAGATTCTTATACTCAATAAAATCTTCACAAGGGTTAAGATAGAACAAAAAATCTTAAAGATTAAAGAAGAGATTGTCCATGGGAATAACCTCTTTGTGATGAATGCATGGATTGCTAAAAAGAATCAACTATCTATCGAAGAAAAGATTGGTGACATCACAGATAAATTTGTTGTGATTGCAAAAGATGCCAATGAGCTCGATAAGAAAGTGATTCCACCAACTAAGCTTAAAAATAACTGGCTGTTTAAACCTTTTGAAATGATTGTACAGCTGTATGGCTTACCTTCTTATCATGAAATTGACCCAACACCTTTCTTGGCCATTACCTTTATGCTCATGTTTGGGATTATGTTTGGAGATATTGGGCAAGGGCTAATTTACTTTTTAGCAGGTTTATTCATCTACAAAAAAAGTGCTGTGGCAGGTGGTATTTTAACCAGACTAGGTTCAAGTTCTATCGTTTTTGGTTTTGTATACGGAAGTTTATTTGGGCTAGAACATGAGCAGTTGCCTTGGCTACCACATATTGTAGGGAGCCCACTAGCTAAAGTAAATATTATGCCGATCTTAATTGCAGGGGTTGTCTTTGGAGTTGTTGTTTTGTCTGTGTCTTACATCATAGGAATTATCAATGCCCTAAGACGTGGAGATGTGGAAGATGGTGTGTTTGGGAAGAATGGGATTGCAGGCTACATTTTCTTTATGGGATTTGTAGGGACACTTGTAGCACTCTTTGGTGTGATTCCTGTATCACCTTTTGTACCTCTTGGAATTATGGGCATCATGCTTGTCATTATGATCTTAAAAGAGCCTTTGACCAATATGATTAAGAGAGAAAAGCCTTATATTCATGGGGAAGTAGGATCTTACTTTATCGAAAGTATCTTCGAAGGGGTAGAAACCATACTAGGTGCTTTAAGTAATGGGATTTCCTTTATCCGTGTAGGTGCCTTTGCACTCAACCATGCAGGGTTGTTTATGGCGTTCTTAGTGATGTCAGATATGACGGATAATTTTGTATTAAAACTTTTAATCTTAATTATTGGGAATATCTTAATCTTAACATTAGAAGGTCTTGTTGTATTTATACAAGGCTTAAGACTTCAGTACTATGAGATGTTTAGCAAGTACTTTACAGGTGACGGCGAAAGTTATGCACCTATTAGAATAGAAGACTAGTCAAACAATTTAGAGAAACAAATAAAAGGAGACATTAAAAATGGAAATGATGATTATTTTAGCAGCAATAATAGCAGTTGGTACAATGGGTTATGGGGCACGTATGATGCGCCAAAATAGAAGTGGAAATGTAAAACATGCCATGACAACATCTCTTTCAGCGTTCTCTTTTGTGCTTGCAGGTGCCTTTGTATTTATGCTTATGGGTAGTCCAGTGTTTGCAGCAGAAGCAGGTACAGCAGCAGCAACAGCGGGGGCTTCGTTTGGAGATGGTCTTAAATATGTAGCGGCAGCTTTAAGTACAGGTTTGGCAACAATGGGTACAGGTCGTGCAGTAGGTGCGGTAGGTTCTTCAGCTATTGGTGCAGTGTCAGAAGACTCTACTATTTTAGGTAAAACTTTAATTTTCGTAGGGATGGCTGAAGGTATTGCTATTTACGGAATGATTATTTCTATCCTAATCTTATTCGTATAAGATTTTTTAGAAAAGAGAGCGATTATGAAATCTTTTTTAATTAGCGATAATAGAGATACTTGGGTAGGTATGCGTCTAGCAGGAATCAATGGTGTCATTGTCCATGAAAAGGAAGAGCTGCTAGAGGCTCTACAAGCTGCAATGAAAGATGAAGAGATTGGTCTGGTCATTATTACAGAGCGTACAATGGATTTAGCTTCCGAAGAAATAATGGATATGAAATTAAAAGTAGCAAGGCCTCTTATAATGGAAATTCCAGATAGACATGGAACGATGCGCAGTGAAAATGCCATTACCAACTATATAAGAGAATCAGTCGGCATTCGTATATGAGGTGAGAAAAATGGTAACTATAGAGCAAAAATTATCCCTATTTTCTAAGCTTCTCCAACAAGATATCAAAACAGAAATCGGTGATAAAATCGAAAGTATGGAAAAAGAATATGAGGAGATTATGTTAGAGCACAAACGCAAAGTTGATAAAGATGCAGATGACATTGTTGAACATGCTAGAAAAAAAGGTGAGATAAAAAGATTAGAGTTAATCAGTAAAGCAAAAATGCAAACAAAGAAACAAACGATGTTTACAAAAGAAAAATACATAGGTGTATTTATGGAGCATCTTAAAGCACGTATTGGAGTCTTTAAAAGGACCACAGAGTATAAGGCTTATTTGACTTATATCACAAGTAAAGTAGAAGACTTACAAAGCTATCATACAGACTTTGTTGTGTATATGACACAAGAGGACCATACACAGTATGGTGACTATATTTTAGAACAACTTACAAGTACAGGAGTTGCAAAGGAAAGGTTAAGCTTAGCAGTAAGAGATGATAGTATGTTAGGCGGGATTGTGTTAGATAGTCCTGTGAAAAACCTAAGAATTGATTTATCCATTGCTGCAGTCATAGAAGATCACCGTGACGAAATTGTGGAACAACTCTTTCAAGCTATTGGAGAGGTGGGGGGACTAGATGAGTAATCAAGTTGGCATAATTAAACTTGTTAATGGACCTGTTGTTAAGGGTGACCATATGGCAAGCTTCAAAGTTAATGAAATGGTAACAGTAGGCAAGCAAAAACTCATTGGTGAAGTTGTATCGCTTGAAGGTAATGAAGCCACCATTCAAGTTTTTGAAGAGACAGAAGGCCTTCGTGCAGGAGAAGAAGTGTACCCAACAGGTGCACCTCTTTCCTTGACTTTAGGACCTGGTATGCTTGGAAATATGTTTGATGGGATTCAAAGACCGCTTAAACAAATTGAGAAGATTTCTAAAAACTTTATCCCAGAAGGCATTGGCCTCCTTTCTATTGATCCTACATCACCTTGGGAAGTCAAAGTTGTTGTTAAAGAAGGGGATGTTTTAGCACCAGGAAGTATTTATGCTACGATTCAAGAAACTTTGAGCATTGAGCATCGTTTAATGGTGCCACCAACAATAAGAGGAACCGTTGTAGAAGTAAAACCTAGTGGCATTTATACGTTAAATGATGTCATTGTGAAATTGGCAACAGAAGAAGGGGATATTCATGAGTTAACCTTAGTACAAAAATGGCCAGTTAGACGTCCAAGACCAATTCAAAAGCGTATTCCTATTTATAAACCGCTCATTACTGGACAACGTGTTATTGATACTTTCTTCCCTGTGGCAAAAGGGGGGACAGTGGGACTTCCTGGAGGATTTGGAACAGGAAAAACAGTGACTCAACATCAGCTTGCCAAGTGGTCAGATGCAGATATTATTGTGTATATTGGTTGTGGGGAACGTGGGAATGAGATGACTAACGTACTTGAAGAGTTCCCAGCCCTTATTGACCCACGTACCAACCGCCCATTAATGGAACGTACCATTTTGATTGCCAATACTTCTAATATGCCCGTTGCAGCCCGTGAAGCCAGCATCTATACAGGGATTACAATGGCTGAGTACTTTAGAGATATGGGGTATGATGTAGCGATTATGGCGGACTCCACTTCTCGATGGGCAGAGGCCCTTCGTGAAATTTCAGGACGACTTGAAGAGATGCCAGCAGAAGAAGGGTATCCAGCGTACTTACCTTCTCGTTTAGCACAATTCTATGAACGTGCAGGTTGTGTCACCACTCTTAACAATCATGAAGCTTCTGTCACCATTATTGGGGCAGTATCTCCAGCAGGTGGAGACTTCTCAGAACCTGTTACGGAAAATACTAAACGTTTTGTAAGTGCTTTCTTGGCCCTAGATAAAAAGTTAGCCTATGCGAGACACTATCCTGCTATTAACTATTTGACCAGCTATAGTGGGTATGTCAGTATGCTAGAAGAATGGTATCGTGAAAATGTTTCTTCAGAAATGTTACCGCTTCGTGCCAAGATGATTCGCCTTTTACAGGAAGAAGAAAAGCTGAATGAAATTGTTCAGTTAGTCGGAGAAGATGTGTTGCCAAACGACCAGCACTTAGTTCTTGAAATTGCTAGAACCATTAAAAGAGGCTTCCTTCAACAAAACGCGTTGCACAAAGATGATACCTATGTATCTCTAGAAAAGCAATATAAAATGTTACGCGTGATTGACACGCTCTACACCAGTGCGTTAGCTTGTGTTAAAAGAGGGATTCCTTTATCTACCATTCGAAAAGAACGGGTATTTGATGACGTTGTTAAAATGAAGTATGATGTGCCTAACGACCAAGTTTATCTTTTAGATGAATTAGAAAAGAAAATAATCGATACTTATAGAAGCTTAAGAGAAAAATATGAATAGTGAGGAGGATGGTCAAAATGAGAAAAGAGTACTTAAAATTAGAACGTGTAGACGGTCCCCTTATTGTACTTTCAGATATTCAAGATGTTTCTTATGGTGAAATTGTCAATATCAAAGTAGATGGTGGCCTAGACACACGTAAAGGAAAGGTCATCAAAATCGAAGGCGATCAAGTGATTATCCAGGTCTTTGAAGGGACAACAGGAATTTCTATAGAGAATACAGCTGTACAATTTACAGGGAAACCGCTAGAAATTCCTCTTTCAAAAGAAATTTTAGGCAGAACCTTTAATGGAGTAGGTGAACCGATTGACGGAGCGTATCAAATTGTCTCCAATGTAAGAGCCAATGCAAATGGTAGACCCATCAACCCAGTAGCCCGTAGATACCCAAGAAACTTTATTCAAACAGGGATTTCAGCTATAGATAGTTTAATGACACTCATTCGTGGGCAAAAACTTCCTATCTTTTCAGGGAATGGGATTGCACATAATGAACTTGCTGTACAAATTGTTAAACAAGCTAAAATTGAAGGGGCTAACAGCAACAACTTTGCAGTAGTCTTTGGAGCAATGGGTGTGCGTCATGATGATGCGAGCTACTTTATTCGTAGCTTTGAATCAGCAGGTGTACTCGATCATGTTGTTATGTATTTGAATATGGCGGATGACCCAATTGTAGAAAGAATTTCTACACCACGCTGCGCCCTAACAGCAGCTGAACACTTAGCTTTTGAACACAATATGCATGTCCTTGTTATTTTGACCGATATGACAAGTTACGCAGAAGCCTTACGTGAAATTTCTTCCACACGTGAAGAAGTACCTTCTCGTAAAGGATATCCAGGGTATCTTTACAGTGACCTATCTACCATTTATGAACGTGCAGGGATGCTAGAAGATAGAGAGGGATCTATTACCCTGATTCCAATACTAACCATGCCAAATGATGATATTACCCATCCTATCCCTGACTTAACAGGATTTATTACAGAAGGGCAAATCGTTTTAAGCCGTGAATTAAATCAAAAAAATATTTATCCACCTATTGCAATTTTACCATCTCTTTCACGTTTAATGAAAGATGGTATTGGGAATGACTATACAAGAGAAGATCATGCGGATTTATCCAATCAAATTTTCTCAGCTTACTCAAAAGTTCAAGATATTCGTGCTCTTTCACAAATTATTGGGGAAGATGACTTAAGTGACACCGACAAATTGTATTTGAAATTTGGCCGTGAGTTTGAAGAGTGTTTCATTGCGCAACGTCCCAATGAAAATCGTTCTATGATAGAGACATTGGATCTAGGTTGGGACATTTTATCTATTTTACCAGCCTCAGAACTCGATCGTATGCCACCAGAAATGGTGAAAAAATATTATAGAACAAATAAGGAGTAGATATTATGGCACTACTCGTGGCACCAACTAAGTCCAATTTGATTAAAGCTAAGGCCTCACTTGAGCTTTCTCAAAAGGGTTTTGAACTTTTAGACAAGAAACGTAACGTTCTCATTCGTGAGATGATGTTGCTCGTAGATAAAGCAAAAGATGTTCAAAATAAAATCTATGACACCTTAGATGAAGCTTATGCAGCCTTACAAACAGTTAACATTACCATGGGGATTGCACAAGTAGAAGACATTGCAAGAAGTATTCCAAAAGATGAAAACTTTGAAATTCTCTTGAAAAGTGTTATGGGTGTAGATATCCCTACGGTGAAGTATGAGGAAACACCTGTCTACCCAAGCTATGGCTTTCATGACACCAATCCTGCACTTGACCGAGCGGCCCAGCAGTTTAGAGTAGTTAAATACTTGATGTATGATGTAGCTGAAATTGAAAACTCTATTTTCAAATTGGCTAAGGAAATTGAAAAGACGCAAAAGCGTACTAATGCATTACAGCATATTCAAATTCCTAGATACAAGGAGCAGGTCAAATATATTCAAGATGTGTTAGAAGAGAAGGAACGAGAAGACTTCTTTAGACTCAAGAAAATAAAGAAATAAATGTGAAAAATGAAACTTTATCTTTTCCCTTGCAAAAGGCGAGGGAAGTGCTATAATAAAGATAGCTTAAAGAACTCCTGTAATGTTCGAGACCCTGTTATTTTGAACCTACAACTTACGTTCGGGAGACGATATCGCGCTATGAAGCAAATGTTAGGCCGCAAGCTAATTCCCTTTGGGCAGCGGACAACAGGACTTTAATAGCTAGTTTCCCACCTAGCTATGCTAGGGCGTCAAAATACCAGGAACGACATTCCGGGACAAAGTTGATGATTAGCACTAACCGTCAGGTTAGTGCTTTTTTGTGTGCAAAATAATTTGTGTAATTTATGAATAGTTTTCCTCCCCCTAGAATATATATAGTACAAGCATAGGAAGATTCAAGGGATTAACCGAGATTAGAGTCGATGAGGAGGAGGACTATGAGTAGATACGACAGAGGGTATAGGAACAGTAGAAACTATAGAAGTAGCAGGAGTGGTAGACGTGGACGCTATGAAGAAAGCCATGGTGGAGGACTAGCCTTTATTATCTTTGTGTTTATACTTGCAGTAGGGGCATACTTAATAAGTGGAGATTCGGGACAAGCATTTGTAGAGGAATGGATGGGCAAGGCTCAGCAGGCAATTAGTAATGGGATTATAGCAAAACAAGAAGAAACGCCTACATTGCCTTCTAACATGACACCTTGTACCAAGGCTAATATTGCCAAAATTGTGGCATATACTTTAATGGAGGATACCCCATTAGAAGATATAAGTGAAGAAAGCCTATGGTATAGTAAGTATTACACACGTCTAAAGGAAGATCCTAAGTTTAACTTTTTTGATGAACAAGAAGCGATGGAAGTCATGACCTATGAAGAAGCCACTCAGTTTTTTGTAGATATATTAGGAGAGGGTTATGCAGTGAACGTGGATGCTACACAAGATGTATCCAAGAAATCCATGACACTCAAGCAATTTTTAAAAGGCTTTGAGCAGGCACTCGAGCATGCAGGTAAAAAGGACTTGCTACATTATGAGGAACTTAGTATACTGGCAACTTCTTTGACAGATAGTAGACTAGGTGCATGGCAAGTACTTACAGATAAAGGCATCTATGGATTTGAAGGCTTAATTTTAGATCCTTGTGTGGGCTATACGTTACAAGCAATTGTTAAAAATGATGAAATTCTAGGAATTGTAGATACCATAAGTGCAACAAGTAAGATTCAAAAATGTTACGTGGTTGCTGTTGCAGATGGAAAGGCAACTTTGCGTGTAGATGAGTATGAGTTAACTTATAAGAACCAAATTATAACGCCTAATGAAATCGGCAAAATTTGTACAGTTACCATTCAAAATGGTGAAGTTCTTAGCTGTGAAGTTTTAAAAGAGGATTTAGGAGACCGTATATTGAGGATGACAGATGACTATATTGAGTTTGAGATAGCAGGTAGATTACCTTATCAAAAACTCACCCTTTATGATGGGACAGGCACAAATACATATACACAGCTTGGACAACTTTTTTCTGGAATTAAAGTAAGCTATACCATGCAAAACGATTGTGTGCAAACATTAAAAGTGTTAGAAGACCAAACGACAGATGAAGTCCGTGTCTTGTTGTCACAAGATGGTGTATCTGGCTATACCCAAGAGAATGTACAAGTCACCTGCGAAGGTGGCTTTGTGGCGCTATATGGGGACAAGAAACAAGAAATAGCATCAGGAGAAGTGTGGGATGCCAGTCAAATTACATGGGAGATTGGCAAAAGTAAGGTGACACTCATGCCAAAGGGAGAGAGCCAGTTGCAAGTGGCATCTATGACAAGAAAAGAGAAGCAGCCTACTTACAAAGGTGCATTAGAAGTTTATAAAGAAGAAGAAGGATTTACTTTAGTCAACAAGGTAGACTTAGAATCTTATATTGCAGGTGTCATTCCAAGTGAGATGCCTACAAGCTATGAGAAAGAAGCACTAAAAGCGCAAGCCATAGCAGCTAGAAGTTTTACCAAATCGCAACAAAAAAGTAACAAGTTTTTACGTTATGGTGCACAGCTAGACGATACAGTAGCTAGCCAAGTATATAACCATACACCGGAAGATGAGGCTTCTTATGCAGCAGCCGAAGCCACCAAAGGAGAAGTGATGCTTTACAATGAGCGCATTGTAAATGGAAACTTCTTTTCAACATCAGCAGGGTATACAGCCAATTATGGTGAAACTTGGGCTATTGGCGAAATCTTCCCAAGCAATACGCCAAGTTTTCTTGTTGCTAGACAGCAGTATGTAGGTGAGCGCGTAGTAGAAGATCTATCTAGTGAGAAGAATGCATACACTTTTTTCACTACAGCACCTAGTGAAATTGATGCCTTTGATCAAGATGCCGCCTGGTTTAGGTGGCAAGTGCACATGAGCGCAGAAGAGCTAGAACAGGTAGTGAATGCCAACATCTATAAGCTAACGACTAACTATCCCAACATGGTAAAAGTTAAAGAGGGGGATAACTGGGTCATTGGTGAAATCGACAACATTGGTGCCATTAAACAAATTCAAGTAACCAAACGTGGAGAAGGTGGCAACATTATGGAAATGCTAGTAGAGGGTGAGAAGATGACCGTTAAGGTGGGCACAGAATACTTAATTCGCTCACTTTTTGCACCCGTTCAAAAAGACGCCACCAAAGACCCCATCATTGTGACACGTGCGGATGGCAGCGAAATCAAGAACATGGCACTCCTGCCTAGCGCATTCTTCAGCATGGATATTCACTACGAAGACACAAGCACCATCAGCGAAATCGACTTCTATGGCGGCGGCTACGGACATGGTGTAGGCATGAGTCAAAACGGTGCACAAGGCATGGCAAAGCGGGGGTATACATATAAGGAAATATTGAGACATTATTATAATGGGGTTACGATAGAGGAATTGTAGGTATATAATGTGAATTAGAAATAAGTCGTGGTACGGAGTAAGAGTTGCAATAACTCGTGGTACCAAAATGAAGGTTTTTACCATGTTATGGCATGCAGTTACAATAAGTCATGGTATATAAGAGCATATCAAAAATCTCACTTACAATAAGTCGTGGTATATGAAAAGGTAGCATATGGAAAATGTGCTACCTTTTTTTTCATGTATAGAGTTTCTCGGTTATTAAATCATAATGTATAGAAGCAATTTTTAAAAATGCTTAGAGAAACAATAAATAATACTCTAATATATCAAATCATTGCAAAAATACAGGAGCAAATAAAAATGAATATACTTAGAATATTTGAAGATGAGATTTTATATAGTTGGGTATCTAGAATGTATACTATTCATAATCTAAAAGGATATGCTTTGTTAAATGAACTTCTAGGTACACAAAAATTCTATATTCACCAAGTTAAGCCATTAAAAGTAGAGGTCAAGGGAATGGAGATTCAAAATCTGATACAGAATCATTCGATTATGCCAATCGTGAGACCGTTTATGACTCAAAATAGGTATGAAAAATTAGTAGTGGAGTTCATGACACATAAGAATACAAAGGGATTACGATTATGAAAAGGATGTGTGTGTATGAGTAACTATAGACGGATCGGAGATGCAAAATGAGAAAATTATATTGGAAAATAAGATATACCTATGAAAGGTGGTATTTTGAAAATAAGTATGGCAATAGAAAAAATAAGGTGTACTACGATAAGCGATATGATTGTTATGTATGTCCAAAGCTACTAGATGAAAGAGGACCAGTAGAATATGTAATAGCTGAATTGACACGTACAGGGCTCATTTATAAGTACAAGCTTAATGGAGAATGGGCACATGATCATTTCTTTGTGGAAGTATTGCTTAATGCATACAATGAGGCTGAGGTGTTCGAAATACCGCAAGAAGTGGAATATCAGTACAGTCAACAGGAACTAGATATGCTTAGAAAAGCTGTTGAAGCAGGAAAGGTAGGAGAAAAGTAAATATGGATAAAGAAAAGCAAGCGTTTCAAGAATTAAAAGAAAAAGGTGCTGATATACAACTAATATTCATGAAGTATCTTTTGGATAGAGAAGTAACAGAGGAAGCGATGGGCGACTTTGCACTTCAATATACACAGTTAAAAGAGGATGAAAAGTGGGAAGTAGCTGAGGAGTTAAATCAAGACTGCATTAGAGGGGTGGATACATGGTCTAGATTTTTAGATGGCATCGAATTTATTTTTGAGGAGTATTACGAGAAAAGAGGTAAATAAGATGAAGCACTACTCAGGCACAGATAATACAAGATTATCTGTGCTTTATGTGATATTAGCGAATTTACTGTGCATAGAATAGATATGGGTGACAAGCATAGGGTTATTCTATTAAGACTTATGACAATATTAATAAATATTAATAGGATAATTTAGCTTAAAAAGGAGGGGATAGTGTGAAAAGAAGAAAGGCTTGGAGTAAAAATGGCAACACTAAAGAAAGGG
>NZ_JAVVQU010000028.1:0-43046 GCF_036655075.1 Niameybacter sp.
CATTCTACATTTATACCCATCTTAACGCAAAAAGAGGTAGACACCTATTAAAGTGTCCACCTCTTTTATTATTTCTTATCTATTAATCATCATCTCTCTCATCATCGTCATCACTATCATTGTCATCATCCAGTTGGTCTTTTTCAAACTCTAAAGTTTTACCTGTTTTGCCATCTAGTTCAATACTATATTCATATTTAGAATCTATAACTTCTACTTCATATACCCATCTATTATCATCTTCGTCTAACTCAATTTCTACAATCTTTCCTGTTGGTACAAGTTTCATCACCAATGTTTTGATTTGTTCTTTTGTAAGTAGTTTATTGCCTACTTCTGGTTTCACTGGAACTTCTGGTTTTACTGGAGTTTCTATATCATCCATATCTAAATCCATTGCGAGCAATGCACCTGTTTCTGGACATACTAAAAGGTCTACCGTACCATTTTTTAGTGTTACATCCACATCATATACCCATAACTGACGTGAAAGCCCCATTTCAATTTCTGTTACTTGACTTCCTGGAAATTGTTTTAATACAAGTGCTTTAATTTGTGCAGGTGAATACTTTGCTACGTATCTTCCATTTTCATAGCGATTTGGCGCATTTTTATCTACTTCTTTTGTATTTAATATTTCTGCTTCGTCTATTAATCCATTACTTCCATCAACTGTAATTTCGATGTGGTAAGTTTTATAAACAAATGTCATCTCGTATTTTACTTTTTGATCATCAATAACTCTTTTACTATTTACAAGTGTTGACCCTTTGGGAAGCTTATTATAAACCTTTTGAATCGCTTCATTCTCTGTTACAATGCCTTCCACAATTTCATCACTTGGAAGAGTTGTTGGTCTATCATTTTGTTGTAACCCTCTAAATTTTAAATCTCTTTCAAGTGTTCTACCTGTTTCTGGGTCTATTTCTAATGAACCTTCTACTGCTTCTGACTTAAATTCTACTTCATAAATCCAGTATCCATTATCTTTTTCAAGCTCAACTTGCTCAACTACTGCCCCTGAATAAGTTTGCTTCACAAGTGCAATTACTTGGTCTTTTGTAAACTTAGGTTTATATTTTTCATTTTTCTTAACTCTATTTTTAGCTTTTGCATCAAACCCTAAATACGTCTCGCTATCTAACTCTTCAACTGTTTTTGATACGGCATCTACAATCACTTCAAATTTTTCCTTTGTTCCTCCATTATGTATTTTAACCTCATACTCTTTGTCATCTTCATCATAACTTGTTGAAATGTGTTCACTTCCGCGAGGCATCATTTGTAAAACAAGTTGTGTCGCTTCCTTTTGAGTCATAAATGTTGGTATAGATGCAGCAAAAGTTGTCACTGTAATAGCACTTAATGCAGTCAATATAACAAATAGTTTTGTAAGTTTCATTTTTAATCTCCTTGTATCGTTTTATTTTATTTACACTACACTATACAGATCTCTTTTTTTATTTGGGGACCTTTTTATCTTTTTTATTTTAAAAAGTAATAATTATAAATTGAAAATCAAAAACAAGTCCTTTTAAGTATGCTATAATTCTAAAACAAAAGCAGACTTAAGTGGGCTTGTTAATTTTTGAATAGTTATCTATGCTTATTTATAGCTTAATTTTTTTCTGATAGGAATGTAGTAGCTTTGTCAAATCCTTATCTTGCTTTTTATAACGTGTATCCAATAACAAACAGACGAGTACATAGATGATTGAAAAACTAATTACAAAGATAAGTACATAGGACTTATTGGACCAGTCTCCCCAAGCAAAATGTGCTGCCCAACAAACTATAATGCCTAAGAGCACTACATATTGCCCCCCTAATAACCATTTATTATTGATGCCTACCATCTTATTACTCAAATAATCTACTCCTGCAATCACACTTGCAAAGATAGCTGCTAGTCCCATACTTTGAAAACAACTTTGAACTAAACTTGGATCTGATTGAAGTCCTACCTTAAAGAGTGCAAATGTTATCATTATAATCGTAAACATCGCATTAAAAAGTGTACAAAAATATTTTATAAAACTCATTTTTTATGAACTCCTAACTTTTCCTTAAATTCCCCTACATAGGACCTTGTAATAATCACGTAATCCCCACTTTTCATAGTGACTTGCATACGTCCATTAAAAAGGGTTTTTAGTGATACGATATGTGCTAGGTTTACTATAACTGATTTAGATGCTCTAAAAAAATAAGTCGCTGATAACTTTTTCTCTAGTTCATATAACTTAAAGCTGAGTAGATACACCCTATCCTTTGTATAAGCAAAGACCTTATCATCTACACTTTCTATATAATAGATGTCATTAGGCTCAATCAAGAAACTTTCTTGCTGATCTACTCCCACAATCTTTTGATTATGACACGCTAAATCATTGATAAAATTCAAAAGTTCAGGCGTGATATGCTTACACCTAATACTTATTTCCGTTTCCTTTAAATCTTCTACTTCTTCAATAGTAACTTTCAAAATACTTCTCCTTATTGTTGCAATATCTTTTTAGGATAGATGTAAGATAGAACTAAACCTATTATTATAAAAACATACGCTATGTTTTCCATAGGTGACGGTAACAAGTCTTTTGTTATGAATTGGAGCGTAAACACAATAACCCATATACTGCTTAGTGTCTTATTAATATTCAGGAATAATTTTGTTTTCACCATTTCCTTGTTGTACTCTATCTTGGAATAACTCATTGTCATAGGCTTTTGCATAAGTATACTTATTAAAAAGCCTGCTATTAAAAATCCATCTACTAGATAAGGTGCCACCTGCTGATAAATATGAGTATCTCCTATACTCAGCACACCATATAGCATGAAGGTAACTAATGCTAATCCTTCTAATGACGTAAGCTCCTTATGCTTTCTTGGCTTAACCCAACTTATAAAGGCTACTATATAAAGAGTCGTCAACAACGTCAAGCTTAAAGGCTGTACATAAGCACCTACGATCCAATAAATAATCCATGGAAGTAAGGCTAAGTTTACCCATATAATCGTATTCATCTTGCTCTTTTCTTCCGTTTCCTCTTTGCCAGACAAGCTTTGGGTGTCAAAGAGCTCTTGAATTTTCATAAAGCTCTCTACATCCCCCTCTACCCTTATCTCTCCGTCAAATAATGCAGCTGCGCCACTTCTTCCCTCAAAAGCAATTTGATACCATATCAGATAGGAGGTATGGATGACTACATCTATTTGGCTTGGTGCCTCTTTGAGTAACTTCCCCTTCCCTTTTTTGACTTGCAAATAATAACTCCCGGCGTTATCAAATTGAAAGGCATAGACAATGTGAGCATCCTTAGCCTTTTTACGATCTACATTAGCTGCCATACCTGCCATAAATATAGGTAACGCCATAGGTGGTTCGGTCACTGTATGTGTTTGTTCTACTTTTGGTATCGTACTTGTTCTTAGCATCCTCTGTGCACACATTACCCCTGATACAATAGCCCCTTCAAATCCCCCACCTGGATTTGACCAGGCGCCTGCAAGTAGTGCGTTGTGAAGTGGCGTTTTAAAACTTACTCGCTTAAAGCCGCCTTGTCCTACACTTTGTTCCCAACCATAGACTGCCCCTTGTGAGTTATTGGTATATCTTTTCATCGTACAGGGGGTTCCAAGTTCCATGACTTTAATATGTTGACTTAAATGAGGGAAGATACGTTCTGCCTTTTCAATGAGTTTCTTAGTGACCTCTAACTTTCTAGCTTGGTAAGCTTCACTTTTATACGCTGGCCAATTATCTATAGTGTCACCTACTATAATGGCAACCACACCTTGTCCTGCACCATTCAACTTAGGATCTAATGTATCATAGCATGTGATTCCAAAACTCATTTGCTCATAATCTCCACTTTTAATGGCTTTATAGGTTTCCTCATGCTTTGTCACTTCTATAAAATAATCCCCCTTGCTCATCCCTAGTTCACGAGATGCACAATCTAGGCCAATGTACAGCTGAGTCAAACTAATCCCTTTTTCTAAACTTTCCAGTCTTTCTTTGTATAGCCTTACCTCTTGCGTCTGTTCCTCTATCATTTCAAAGATAGGAGTGGGGTCACACGCTATAATAAATTGATTGGCATAAAAGGTCTCACCCTTTTTAGTTGTTACCGATACAATCTCCTGCCCAGAAGTCTCAATCTTTACCACTTCAGATGAGCATTGAACTTTAGAGCCTTTTGCTTCTATCATTTCTTTAAATGTGTCTGACAGTTTCCCTGCTCCACCTTCTATATAATACGTTCCACCTATATGGTAAGAAATCCACGGCAAAATATAATAAAGTGCGTTTAACTTTTGGGGTGGTAGGCCATAGTAGAGCCATAAAAATGAAAAGGCTTCTATCAACTCTTCATGTTGTGTATATGTCTTTAAAAAGTCATATAAGGTAATTGACTCAAGATAAGTATTGTATTTGGGCATCCTTGTAGAAGATTTATAGACTTCCACCATATCTTCTTTCACATCCATTAAAAAGCTAAATAATCTTTTTATATTTTCCTTTTCACTTGGATATCTTTGAGTTAAGTACTTTTTATAATCTTCAAAGTTTGAGGGAATATCATTTTCTTCTCCCTCTAATGTGCGTACCGTTGCAGTTTCTGGCTTTTCCAAGAGTTTAATCTTACTGAGTATGCCAAGTTCTTCTAAATAAAGATTAAAAGCATTTCCCTCTCTCATTCCTCCAATTCCATGAAGCGCCGTATCAAATGTATAAAAATGTCCTTCTTTATCTTTTCTTTTAAAATTTGTCGCATAGCCACCTGCCATATGGTGCTTTTCTAAAATGACTACTTTTTTCCCATCATTCGTGAGTTTTAGCCCTGCTGCTAGGCCCGCTAGTCCTCCACCAATAATAACCACATCATAGTTCATCACGTTCCCCCTCTTATTTCGTCTTGTTATCTCCTATTATAAGCAAAGCAGATTCCTTATCAAGACTTCTCCCTGTGAAATGTCTTTTTAAGTGGGTAAGTTACAAAACTTTCTATACGGCCCTTTAGTATGAAATGATTGAAATTAGTCGTAAAAAGTGTTATGCTACCAACGGTAAACATAACAAAAGAACTTGTTTTTATAAGCTCTTTTTTAATGATAAAGCGAGGTAACACTATGATTAAAGTTGATAACTTATCCTATTCATTTCCAGAAAAGGACTTATACAATAACATTTCATTTACATTAGAAGAAGGCCAACATTGTGCATTTATAGGCACAAGTGGTAGTGGAAAAAGTACACTTATCGATATTATTAGAGATCCTGAAAACTATATGTTTGATGGTGACTTAGAAATAGCACCTCATTGTAGAATGGGCTATGTCAGCCAATTCTCTCAATTAGATGACACTAACGAACTTACTGTTTTTGAATACATTGGTGAAACATTTATTAAGCTTCAAAATGAAATCACCGCTATTTGTACAGAAATGGAAACTGCTTCAGACCTTGAAGCTTTACTTGAAAAATATCAAGAAACCTTAGATGCATTTAGTGCTATTGGTGGAGATGACTTTGAAAGTAACATTACTAAAAAGTTAAATCTAGCAAACCTAAATAAACATGAAGATCTTATGGTTTCAAAGCTTAGTGGCGGAGAGTTTAAACTTGTTCAAGTTATTAAGGAAATGCTCACAGGTCCAGACCTTATGATTATGGACGAGCCTGATGTATTCTTAGACTTCGAAAACTTAAATGCCCTGAAAAACCTTATCAATGCCCATAAAGGTACGATTCTTGTTATTACTCATAACAGATATCTCCTCAACCATTGCTTCAACAAAATTCTCCATCTTGAAAACACAGAACTTCAAGAATTTGATGGCAGATATATTGATTACAACTTCTCCTTACTTGAAACTAAAATTGAGTTGCAAGAACTGGCTGTTGCTGACACCCTAGAAATAGAGAGAAATGAAGCCTTAATCAATAAATTAAGAGCTGCCGCAACTGCCTATGCTGAAGCTTCTCGCGGAAAAGCATTAAATGCCCGTGTTAAAATTCAAGAAAGATTAGAAGCCCGTAGAATCAAGGCTCCATTTGTAGAGATTAAACAACCTCAAATCAACTTTGTTACAGAAAATGAAGACTTGGAAACTACTGTTTTAAAAGTTACTGACTATAGTGCGGCCTTTGAAGAAACCCTTTTAGAACATGTAACCTTTGAGATTAATGCCACCGATAAAGTAGCTCTTATTGGACCAAATGGCTGTGGAAAGACTACACTCCTTCGTGCAATCTTTAAAAATAACCATCAAGCAATTGAAATCAATCCAGAAGTTAAAGTGGACTTTTTATCTCAACTTCAAGGCGAAGTCCTTGGTGAGACTCATACTATAGTAGAAGAATTTTTAAATGCTGGATTTGAAACACCTCAAGAGATTAGAACTTACCTCTTAAACTATGGTTTTGGAGAAGAAATGATGAATCACAAAATTGGTGATTTATCTGGAGGTGAAAAAAACATCCTTCAGTTAGCAAAACTTGGTGCACATCCTACAGACTTCTTACTTCTTGATGAACCAACAAGTCATCTTGATACCTACTCACAAATTGCACTTGAAAAAGCCATTGAAAACTACAACGGCGCTATTCTTATGATTTCTCATGATTTCTATTCCATCGTTAACTGTATGGATTACGCTTTAATCATTGATGATAAGACCGTTAGAAAAGTGAGTATGCGTAAATTTAGGAAGATGATTTATGCAAATCATTTTGACAAAGACTATTTAGAAATCGAGCAAAAGAAAAAAACTTTAGAAACTAGAATAGAACTTGCTCTAAAAGATACAGACTTTACACTTGCAAAAATTTTATCCGAAGAATTAGAAGAACTCATCAAATTACTTTAAATTAAAAAGCTAAATCTTTGTAGTCCTTTACATCTAGACTACCTGAGATTTAGCTTTTTTCACGTTTAATATTTCCTAAAAACAAGATTTATAAATACTTATTTAAATAATTCATTGTAGTTCAAAATCTTTATTGACAGCCTATTCCCTTCATGCTAAACTAGGGGGAAATTGTAGGATTTTTAAAATTCTGCCAATTTATCATTAGGAGGCCATAACAGTGCTCAAGATTAAAAACGAACTTTATTTTTATGATATTTATCCAAAGGTGCTCCCTATAGGGCAAGCAGTCACACTTACCATTCGTGCCTTACAAAAACCTTTCCAATCTGAAGAATCATATGAGGTACATATCCATCCTATTAATAAGGCTACACCTCCTATTTTCTCCTGTACACTCCAACCAGAAAACGGTGCATTAATCCTTACACATACCTTTTTAAAAGAACAAGAATACTCAATTCGTATTAGCAGTTCTAAGCAACAAGGCTATATCGCCAAATTATCGGTCTATGCACTAGAAGAAGATTTATTTTCCCGCAAACCACTTGTTGGAGATTTCCACGTACACACATTCTGCTCTGACGGTAAGGAAAGTCCTGAAGTCGTTGCCGCTATGTATCGTCAACATGGCTTTGATTTTATCTCCATTACAGATCACCTTCAATACGAGCCTTCTCTTAAAGCCATTAATACTTATAAATCACTTGATTTAGACTACAAACTCTACCCAGGAGAAGAAATTCATACCCCTGGAAACGAAGTACATCTTGTTAACTTTGGTTCTGATTCTAGCGTCAATGATTTATTCCGCGACCACATCAATTTTGACAATCTTTGGGACCGTCAAGGTACAGCCAAATGGTATGGCGAGATTGCGGCTCTACAAGCAACACTTACAGAAGTTCCTGAAGATGTAGATCCTTTTATTCATGCATCTTGCCTATGGGCCATCTCTAAAGTTCGCGAGGCTAATGGCATGTGTATTCTAGCACACCCTCACTGGCTTTCAGATGTGCGCAATCTTTCAGATTCTTTTACTTCCTTCTATCTTAAGAACGGTTTAGCAGATGCCTTTGAATTAATTGGCGGACAGTCTTGGCATGAGAATATGACCCAAATTGCACTTTATCATCACCTCCAAGCAGGAGGCGCTCAAATTCCTATTGTTGGTAGCAGTGACTCTCATGGTACTGTCAATCCACAACATGGAAATGCCCTGGCACCTCAGCAATACTTCACTGAAGAACGTACCATGGTCTTTGCAACACAAAATAGTAGAGATGCTATCATCTGTGCAGTAAAAAATCTTTATAGCGTGGCTATCGACCATTATGTTGGACAAGACTTCCATATTCATGGTCCTTATCGTTTAGTTCAATATTCACTCTTCCTTCAAGAAGAATACCTTCCTTTACATAATGAAATGTGTTATGAAGAAGGTCGCTTAATGCGCATGTATGCCAATGGATGTGATGAAGCCCATGCTCGTTTAAATGCACTAAAAGGACAAACTGAACGTCTTTACCTTAAGTATTTTGCTCAAATAAAGTAAGCTCTTGTGTTCACATACTTCTCTTATCTTACCTTTGATTAAGAAAAAATCCAAATAAAATTGGCCCAAGTTTGTCACTGACTATAAATGTGTACAATCTTGGGCTAATCTTATTTATGTTCTACCTTTTTATACTTGATTAAAATCAATTATTTTTCTTCTATTTCCTTCAAGCTCAATCTCTAGCTTTTCTCCGTCTGGTAAAAGAACTGTACAAGTAGTATTCTTTTTAGCTATAAGGCTTATTTGTTGTACTTGGCTAGATGCCCATTGGAAGCTCACTTCAATCCCACCTCTTGCAAGGAATCCTTTTGCACTTCCTTTTTGCCACGCTTGTGGTAGTGCTGGCAAAATGCGTATCATCTCCTCATGAGACTGAATAAGCATTTCTGCAATGCCGGAGCATCCGCCCAAATTGCCATCAATTTGGAATGGTGGATGTACTGTAAAAAGATTACACTTAGCCTGTTTTGTCATAAGCGTCAGTAATTTGTTATAAGCATCCTCTGGTTGCAACAATCTGGCATAGAAATTAATCATCCATGCCATACTCCATCCAGTATGTCCACCACCATGTTCTAACCTCCTTTTCAAGGTTACTTTTGCAGCTTCAAACAGCTCTGGTGTTTCTTCTTTTGTAATTTGATTGGCTGGGTGTAGTGCAAAAAGGTGTGACATATGTCTGTGTCCTGGCTCTGCTTCTTCGTAGTCTTTGTACCATTCCATAAGCTGTCCATGTTTCCCCACGCGTATAGCTGGCAACTGTCCAAGAATTTTCTTGAATGACTCAATTTCATCACTATCAACACCTATACTCTGACTTAAATTAATATATTCAGTCATAACCTGTCTAATAATTTGAGCATCCATAGATGGTCCCATACACAGCGCACCTACTTCTCCTGACTCCGCCTTATAGCTGTTTTCTGGTGATAAAGATGGACCTGTAACCAAGTACCCTTCTGGTGATTTAACCAAATACCCTTTATAGAATTTCCCTACCTCTTCTAATATAGGCAAACATACTTCTTTTAAGAACTGCTCATCTTGAGTATAGTGGTAATGGTCACAAAGATGCAGACTAAGCCACGCTAATCCCATGGGCCAAAAAGGTGCGGCTGCAAAAATACCTCCTGGTGTTGTCTGTGCCCACATATTACTTGTATGATGGGCAACTGCCCCTTCACATCCATACAATCTTCTTGCCGTCTCTTTTCCTCTTTCACAAAGTCTTTTAATAAAGTCTATAAGAGGTTGTTGACATTCTATTAAATTGCCTGCACAAGTCAACCAATAGTTCATTTGCAAATTAATGTTAATGGTATAGTTACACTCCCAAGCCGGCATGAAACTTTGACTCCAAAGCCCTTGCAAGTTAGCAGGTAGTGCACCTTCTCTAGAAGAAGCAATAATTAAATATTTGCCATAGGCATAGAAAAGTTCTGCTAACGCCGCCGCTTCTTCTCTTTTGCCTTCTTTACACTCATCCATAAGTTGCTGCGTAATAGGAGTCTCTTGCATTTCACTCAACGTCAATTGATTTTTGTTATAAATTTTTTGATAGTCTTCTATATGATTTGCTTTAACACGCTCAAACCCTTTATTTTTTGCTTGTTCATAGGCTTCTATTGCCTGTTCCTTATAGTCTTCACCTCTAAAAGATGTTCCCACACTGACATAGATTTCTACCTCTTGTGCTTCTTCAACATATACAAAGTCTCCGATAGTCTTTATACTTCCCCCTTGTACTTTGCCTCCGATTAAGGCCATAAAATGTACACCCTCGGGTCCGCTTTGACCTTGTACACATAATGTATCTTCACTATATTTACCACTTTTAACATCAAACGGCCTGCGGTTCATATTTAAAGCGAAAGTAAGTTTGCCTTCTCCCTCTGCCTTAAACTGCATGGCTATAACTTGGTCTGGGTAGCTGACTAAGTATTCTCTTGTATAGTGAGTCCCCTGATGACTATAACTTACCTGACTCATTGCCTCATCTAGGTTAAGTTCTCTTTTATAACTTTCAATCTCTCCAGCAAGCCCTTCAAATGATATACTCAGATGTCCTAAAGGTTGATAAGGATTCATATATTTAGGTGTAGAAGTCATTGCCATTTTTGCAAGTTTGGTTGCCTTACTAATCTCTCCGTTGAAAAGCAATGCTCGAATCTCATCTAGAAATATAGGTGTATCTGGATTATGACAATCTCTATCTCCACCATACCATAATGTATCTTCGTTTAGGAAAACTTGTTCGGACTTGGCCCCACCCATAATCATAGCACCTAATCTTCCATTTCCTATCGGATAGGCTTCTTCCCACTCTCTTGCTGGTCTATCCATTTTTAATAACCGTTTCATTTTGGCTCCTCTTATCGGCACCTTGCCAACCCTTCTTCATCTTTTTATTCTAATTATTTTATTCTAATTTTTCGTATAAAAACTATAAGTGGCTGCTGCAAACGACTCCTCGTCTTACAACAGCCATTAAGATTCTTATATTCTATCTCCTTCTACATAACACTCAATTTCTGTTATCCCTTTCGGAATAGTTAATTTGATAAAGGGTAAGCTTACTTTAGGATGAATAATGTTGCAACTTGTCTCACATTGCATACTTTCTGCTACCCCTTCACCTTTGCGAAGGGTAATACTTGTATAAGCTTCACCATGTTCTAGTCGTACACTTGCACCTTCACAAGTTCTAGTCATTGGACTTGTGCCCAGTACAGGAATTGCAAATCCTGCTTCAAATGCTTCACATTCAATTTCTGAATGTATCGTGTGCTTACGAATATGACCTTTTCCACAAGGTTCTAGCACAGTTTCTACTACAATCCCTTCTAATGGAGACCATTTGGAATAAATACTCTTTTCCCCAATCACTACCACTTCACATTTTCTACGTACAAAACACATATGGTTATGCATGAAGGTAAGCATATTATCAGGTGCTGCTTGACTTAATGAGTAGTAGGATCTTGGTACATTGAATCCAAAGTATGTAGAATAAGCAAATTTTGAATATTTTTCAGCTGTATGTAAAGGCTCCCAACCTGCATATTGACCTGAAGCAAGTGCTACTGCGTGATTAGGAGAAATGCGTTGAATCATCAACATAGCATGTTTTTGCACACGAATCTCATCTAATGTTGGTAGTGGCTCTTCCTCTGCAAGCCAGAAAGGATGGTGATCATCAAGCGCTAGCACAAGGAAGCTCTTGAATGACCAGTAAGGGGACCCTGAACTATTGTATCCTTCTGTCATTTGAATATTAGGGTAGCCATAACCAATAGTGAGTTTACCTTCAGCATCTAAAATCGGTCTACTAAACCAACTTCTAAAATGTCTATTCACAATACCTTTCATAACACCCCATGAGAATACCTCTACATCTGCAAAGGCTAATGCACTCCAGAAAGCACATTGTGCAAATCTGTAAGTTAAAGAACGTCCATAAGGAAGAGATTCTCCACCTTCTACAAACCAGTAAATAAAATCTTGTGCAAAAAGTTTTGCGCGTTCTTTATAGGTTTCACATCTTGCAGGGTCTATATCTTTCATCTTTTTTGCATAAACTAAGCTATAAAAATGCATTGCAAAAGCTACATAATAATCACGTTGACTAGATTTACCGTCTGAGTACCATCCCTCACCTAAGTAGAACTTTTCTACTGTTTCTAAGGATTCATTGATGGCTTCTTCGCTATATTCGGCACCTACACTTCTTAAGCCAATATTGACAAAGACTCTAAAGAATAACCAGTTATTTGACGGAATAACATGCTCATTAATTTGTAATAACCATATATTAAGATTTTTTTGTTCTTCTGCTTTTAAAGGTGTCCAGAATTTCTCTGGCGCTAAGAGAAGTCCAAGTCCTATCGCAGCCATCTCTACGAAAGATTGATGACAGGTTGATCCCTTTCCCCAATATTCTTTATGCACTTCATTAGGTCCATTTTTAAGCCCTTCTTGATAGAAAGCATCAAAATCACTTTTTCCTCCACCTGCAAAGAAAGGCACTAATCCCCATAAAGGTCTAGAGAATGTCTCAAGTGCTATTGTTCTTTGGTCATAATGTGCTTCTGTTACTCCAATTTTCAATCCTGCTTTGCCTTGAAAGAAATATTTTTTTAAAGGCTCACATAATGCGAGTACCGATTCTTGATAATCCTGTTTGGTATTAAATTTAAGCGTATTCATATCCCTTTACCTGCTCTTTCTTTTCACTACCAGAATAGTTGTTCATTTCCTTTTAATTTATAAAGCGCCTCTACAAAGAAATAATCCCCATAAATAATAGGTATATGTCTACCACCACCATCACTGTGATACTTTTCTGTACCCATTTGTAAAATACTATCTTCTGCTTCATCCCAGTTACAGAACTTTTCTTCCATTGCCTTCAGCATACGTACTGCTGGTGTTAAGTAAACATGTTTTTCATATTCTGGTACCATACGCGCTATTTCAATAAGTCCGCAAGCTGCTATAGCCCCTGCTGTGCTGTCATAAATCACAGGTTCTTGTGGGGACCTAAAGTCACATTTTGGTAAGTAATCCTCACTTATATTAGCAATGAAATAATGAGCAATACGCTTAGCTGTTTCTAAGTATTCTTCTTTTTGTGTATGTATATAGCTTAAAACGAACCCATATAGTGCCCAAGCTTGCCCTCTACTCCAAGAAGAACCTACTCCATAGCCTTGCCCACCTTTTTCTTTTAGTACGCCGCCATTGATTGCATCATAAACAATAATATGTTTGACACTGCCATCTGGTCTTACATGGTTTTCCATAGTTGTATCTGCATGGCTTTCTGCAATGAATCGAAATCTTTCATCTTTTGTTTCCCTAGATGCCCAGTAAAGAAGAGGAATATTCATCATACAATCAATAATTGCCCATCCTTCTGTTCCATTTCCATTCCACGCTCTGATAAATTGACCCTTTAAGTTGTAGCGTCCAGCTAATGTATTCGCCGTATATAATGCTCTAACTTTTGCTTGCTTATCTCCTAATAAACGATAATGTACACCACTTGTAATATGCCACATAAAGCCTACATCATGATGGAGTCCATCATAGTTTTGTAGTGCCTTATCAAGTCGTTCCTCACCTTTTATTGCAGTGTCTTTATAGAGGTCATCCCCTGTAGCTGTATACATAAGCCACATCATGCCTGGCCAAAATCCATTTGTCCACCAAGATACATTATTTTTAGATTGGTCATCAAATTGTCCATCTACACTTGTATAAGGCAATTTTTCTTGATTTCTAGGTGCAACTTGTCTCAACTTATGCTCGATCCTATTCCAGGTTTTATCAATCCAAAGTTCTTCCATGTTCTTTCCCCTTGTCTTATCTTCTTTATATGGACATTTGCAATGTCTTTAAAATCATAGAGAGATGAAGCTATCTAAGGATACCCTTATACAGCTTCACCTCTCTTATTTATTCTGCTTTTACAACTTCTACTTCAACCGTTATTGCTGCTTCATTATTCGCAAAGTCGGTAACTTTTAAAGTTACATTGTATTGGCCAACTGTTGTTGTATCTAATTCTGAAAGGTCTGCTTCCACTTGTTTCTTAAGTGAAATACCATCTTTATCTTCTACTGTTTCTATAAAGTCATTGTTCCAATTAATTTTATTAACATCTTCTCCTAATTTAAGTTCTCTATAATCTTCTTTTGCCACTAATGTTGGAGGTATTGTATTTTTGTCATCAAAAATAATAATGTCTTGTTTAAAAATACCCTCATTACCATTACTATCTTGTATCTTAATTTGTAATGCACCTGGATAAGTTGCTGGCTTTGTATTGTCTACATCTACAATTTCAACAGTAGCTGTAGACATATCTAAATCTCCATCAATATTATCTTTCGCTGTAAAGTCAGCTTTAAAATCAATCACTGAAAGATCTGTTCCCACAGGATAGCTGTAAAGATCTTCATTAACTTTTGTTACTTTAGGGCTTACATTATCTTGTGCTGTCCCTGAATTCAATGCCTTTTCTTTAATATCCATAGCTTCTTGGAAAATACCTAGATTTTGTTCAATAGCAACAGGATAACTCGGTATATTATTTCTACCATAGATAGAATCTCCCACTAATCGGATAAATCTGCCACTCATACTAAATATATCAGCAAGTTCATTTACAACTGTTTCGCTTGCTCTCTTACGATAAATATCTACCATATCTGAACCTATTTCTGGATGGAACATATCCATCCCTATAAATACATCTTTTTCTTCCTCCTCTTTAGGCTCACCTGTCTCATCATTTAGGTACATATATGTTGCTTGAATAATAACTGGAATCTTCTCAGGGTCAGTACCTTTTAAGATACCATAACTTTCTCCTGGTATACGACAATCACGGTAGTTAGGATCATCGAATGCCATATGATCTGGTCTAGGAAATGGTACATATCCCATAGATTGTCCTTTCTCTGCAAGCATCTTAGAATGTCCCCTTGACTTCCAATCTTCAATAAGTGAAAATACTGTTTCACCTTTACCAATAGATTCTCGCCCATCTACAATATCTTGGTTTGTTTGTCCTTCATTTTGTACATAAACTAAATGTGACTCAATAAGTTCTTCTGTATAAGCAACTGCCTCTTTGGTCTCTTTTGATTCTACCCCTAATCCATTACGCCCATAAACACTTCCCCCTGCTGCATGAACAGCTTGGAGTACAATGTCATAATGGCTAGACCAGAAAGCTTCAATACGTCTTTCAGGACGGTCTGGTGCTTGACTATTTTCATAGTAACTATCTATTTTCCCAAGGTACTCTTTAAAGGTACTCCATGTCCACTCACCTGCTAAATAAAGATCTGTAGGATACACAGTTTTACCATCTACCTTTAGCGAATCTACTGCTTCTATGTAATCGATGTTATACATAAGGGGTAAGAATGTTGTCTCCTTATCTCCCCCTATTCTTAGAAAGTAATTTTTATCAAATACTTTAGGTGGTGCTTCTTCCTTAAGCAGCTCTTCCCACTCATCTAATGGTTGCAAAACATTTTGTCCTAAAATAGTTCCAGCCCCATATGTGTAGATACGAGCAACCTCACATATAGGATCTCCTGATAATACGCTTTGTAATAAAACTTCTGTTGTGTCTCCAGGGAATTCTACAAATTCCATTTCGACATTGAGTGTCTGCCTAATATTATCTAGTACTTTCAGTTTAGTCTGCCTTGCTTCTTCTCCCATTCTATACTCACCTGTTATAGGATCCTTATAATTGGGGTCATTTTCACCAATTGCACCCGTCCCAAAACGTACGACTATCGGTTCCGCCTTTTCCTTATTACCGTTAACTGTACTTGCCTTTTGTTCAGGTCCACTACACCCTGTTAATAGTATTGCACTTGCCATAGCTACCGAAATAAACTTTTTATACTTTTTAAATAACATAGAACTTCCCCCCATTTTTCTAAATGTATTTAAATTTCTAGTTTAAATCCTAATGCTACTAAGTTTTCTCCTACAGTTGCCTCTGGTAAAGTAACTTGAATACCTTTTTCTGTTGTCTTAAATTCAAGTGGTGTGATCTCCCCTAATAAGGTAACTGATTTAACTGCTTTTTCTGTATAAGGAATCATCATTTGTAATTCAACTGCTTCTTCCTCTTCATAAAGTTTGAATGCATATACAAGTTTTTCTTTTGCTTTTTGTGTAAAGGCAAAATTATTTTCAAAGTAAGGGCTACATACTCTTGTTCCATAAATACCTTCACCATTTACATTCAGCCATTGACCTAATTCCTTAATGCGTTTAATTGCATTTTTAGGAAGTCTTCCATCTGGTTGAGGGCCTACGTTTAAAGCTAAATTCCCCCCTTTTGCTACAATGTTGAGGAGCATATGTACAATTTCTCTTATAGATTTGTATTCATCTTCATAAGCAAATGAGAAAGATGTACCCATTGTAATACAGCTTTCCCAAGGTATGGGGATTGGTTTAGATGGAATACATTGTTCTGGTGTAATATAGTTCTCGTAAGGTCCACCAATGGTACGGTCTGCTGAGATAATCCATGGTTGTATTTTTCGAATCTTATCTACTACCTCTCCAAGACGAATGTCTTGCCCTGCTTCTTCACATACCCATCCCGCATCGAACCATAAAACATCAATCTTGCCATAGTTCGTACATAATTCTAAAAGTTGATTATGTGTAAACTGTATAAATTCTTCCCAGAGTTCTTTATGCTCTGCTGGTTTATATGAAGGCCCTCTCCATGTGAAGTCTCCACGTTCCATATTGGGTGCCCAATAAGATGGCACATGCCAATCTGCTTTTGAGAAGTAAGCTACAATACCCATTCCCTTTCTTCTAAATGCTTCGAATATATTGGCACAAATATCAGTATGTTTATTCGTATGGAATGGACAATCTGGTGCTGTTACTTTGTAATCAGAATACTGAGTATCCCACATACAAAAACCATCATGATGTTTAGTCGTAAAGATAAGGTATTTGAATCCACCTTCTTTAGCTAAGGCTGCCCACTCATCTGGTTGAAATCTCACAGGATTAAAAGTTTTATTTAAGTTTCTGTACTGCTCTTTAAATTCTTTTCCTGTTACATCCCAGTCGACACCTCTCCTAGACCATTCAGCATCGTGATCACTCATTGCCCAAGATTCTACTAACCCTAATTGTGAATAATGCCCCCAGTGCATCATTAATGCCAATTTTTGATCTTGGAACCATTCAAGGTGTTCGATTACCTTTGGTTCTGTAGGTGGAACATAGCTGTCTACGCTACTATAAGTATGTACACCTTGTTCTACTACTTCTTCTACTTCCACCTCTACAGTTGTTTCTTCTAACACCTCTAATAGTTGTTCATTTTCTGACATCTTCAAACCTCCTGGTTATCCTTTTCTTGTGAATTGTCACAAATTTTTATTATAACATTTTAATTTTTAGTGTAATTTTATTAAAATATTATGATTTATTCTATATTATTATTTGAATTATTACAATCACTTCCTTTTGTTTTTATTTATTTTTATTTTTACTTTTGTTCTTTTGACTTTCCCAATAAACTCATTTATCTAATTATTTTTCTTTCAATTTATTTAGTTGATGACTTAATTCTCAACACTTTCAGCCTATATCCTTTCATTTTCATTTGTATGAATTATTATAAAACAATCTAAAAATTACTTTCAAAAACTAACTTTTATAGATTATACAAGCTAACTAAGTTGTAAACTTTTTTACATTATTATTTTATCTTCACTTTTTACACACTCTCAGTACTTTATTTTTTAATTTACCAAATATAAATTTAAGTTTATTATCTAATTGTTTTATAAATAGATATACCCCCTCTTATTCGTTTTGAACCGCCCATATATTGCATTGTGGAGATATCAATATCCATTTATAGACAAAATAGACGTAAGCGTACTCTCAAGCACGCCTCGTTTTAACTGATATATTTTATTATACTATCTTCAAAACATTGGAGGTAGTATATGAGAAACAGAAAAAGCACGATAAAACAAGAACGTATTAATCTAGTGGCCCCGTTCATTGCAAGTGGTGAATCCCAGGTTAGTTGGTGCAAAAAACAAGGGATTGCAGCATGTATTTGAGTAAATCCAATTAAAGCATGACGTATATCTGAAAGATGTAAAAATAGAAATACGCCACAAAACTAGTACTAGTATACTAGCCGTGGCGTATTTTTTATAGGCGTACTTGAATTGACGCTTACTTAACATGACAACTTATCTCCATAAAGTTCCTAGAAAATAAAAATGCCATAATGGCATCCTAAAGGTATCGAATCTTTTAGAAAGGATGTGAGACATTATGGCATATAGAAGTAGCATCTCCAGAGAACGTAGAATTATACTAATTTACCAAGGATAAACTGATAAGAGCAAGTAGTATCCTTAGTTTAAATATATAGAATTTACAATTCAACCCTAAAACGCTAACTGCGTAAAAATATTAAAGATGATGTGAAAATTTTGCAAGTGTTTACTTTTTAGCGTGTTCTAATACAAGTTTCATTTTTTCTTGTACATGTTCATAACTGTTGGCATCATGAGGTTTTGTACATCCCATACAACTTTTGATACCTGATTCTAGATAGGTGAAGTTTCCACCACACTCCTCTTTGAGCATATATAATGGACAATAACAAAACAAACAATTAAAGTCCTCTATATTTTCTAATTTATGGCATGGAAAATACTCACATGCTGTATTTTGAAACTTTTTATAACCTTCCATATTGTACCTCCTGACTTTTGATTGACTCATCTATTCTACTTTAACAAAACCTATTTTTTCAATTCCTTTATATTGAAGGAAGTATGATTATTAAACTAGGCAAACTGTGCTTCATACAAAGAACAATAGAAGCCTCTTTGATGCATCAAGCTTTCATGGCTTCCTTGCTCAATCACTTCTCCATCCTTAACAACTAGAATGGTATCGGCATTCTGAATGGTAGAAAGACGATGGGCAATGACAAAGCAGGTTTTGTTCTCCATCAACTTTCTCATAGCCTGACCTATTTGTATCTCCGTTCTTGTATCTACATTGGAGGTTGCCTCGTCTAAAATCAGCATAGGTGCCTCGAGTAACATGGCCCTTGCAATCGTTAGAAGTTGTTTCTGTCCTTTGGAAATGTTAGCTCCCTCATCATTAATGACAGTATCATACCCTTGTGGTAGTCTTTGAATAAAGGAATGGATTTTAACAGCTTTAGCTGCTGCAATAACCTCTTCACGCGTTGCGCCTTCTTTACCATAAGCTAGATTGTCATAAATAGTCCCATGGAATAACCACGTTTCCTGCAATACCATAGCAAATGATTTTCTTAGACTTTCACGAGTAAGCTCTGTACTTGGATGATTATCTACCAAAATATTTCCACTTTGAACATCATAAAAGCGCATTAAGAGATTAATCAACGTTGTCTTCCCAGCACCTGTTGGTCCTACAATAGCAATGAGCTTACCAGGTTCTACCTGTAAAGATAGGTCGTGAATAATGTTTTTCCCTTTTTCATAACCAAACTGAACATGACTCAGTTCTACCCTGCCTTCCACACCTTTCTCACCACCAAGAACAATAGCTGTTTCTCCATCTTCTACCTCATTCAGCTCATCTAGAAGACTAAATATTCGCTCTGTTGCTGCTAGAGAAGATTGCAACTCACTTACAATATTAGCAGCTTCGTTGATAGGTCCTGAAAATTTTCTGGAGTACAAAATAAAAGAGGAAATATTCCCGATTGTCATTTTACCTGCAAGGAATAACATGGCTCCAAATACACTGATTAAAGATAAAGATAGATTGTTTATAAAGTTAACACAAGGACCTGCCATCCCACCATAGTAATCCGCTTTATAGTAAGCATCTACTGCCTCTTTATTTTTCTTACGAAACTTAGTAAGTACATTCTGCTCTTGTGTATAGGCCTTTAAGGTCTTCTGTCCTGACACCATTTCCTCTGTAAATCCATTAAGTAAGCCAAGTTTTGCCGAACGATCTCTAAAGAGTGGCCTTGTTTTACTTGTAATAAACTTTGTAATGCCCATAGATAATGGCACTGTCAAGCAAAAAACTAAAACGAGTTGCTTAGAAATCACCAACATCATAGCTAGTGCACCTGTTACAGTAATAAGTGTGGTGAGTATTTGAATCAGGTCACTGGATAATGAAGCATTAATAGTATCAATATCATAGGTGATTCGACTAATAATATCCCCTGTCTGCCTTGTATCAAAGTACCCTACTGGGAGCTTCAAAAGCTTATCAAAAACATCTTTTCTCATTCGCTTAACGACCTTTTTACTAATCGTAAGCATCAAGATGGCTAACCAATAAGAAAGTACACTTGATATGAGATAAAAAGCAATCATACACCCTGCATAATAAAATACCTTTTCAAACTGCACCTTACCAACACCTACAATAGCATCTACTGCATAACCTGAGAGCATAGGCCCCACAAGTGCTAGTAGATTACTTCCCACCGTGAGTATCAATGCGACCAACAATAATCCTTTATATTGCATCAAGTAAAGTGCTAATCTTAAAAGCGTTGCCTTCTTATTTGTTGCTTGGTTGCCAGCCTTCTGGCCTTTAATACTTTTATCGACTTTTAGTTCTCCTACAAATCCACGTTGACCCATTTAAGCCACACCTCCCATTTGAGATGCACTAATCTGTTTATACGACTCACACTGTGCCATCAACTGCTCATGTCTACCATAGCCAATCATACGGCCCTCTTCTAGGACAATAATATGATCTGCTTGCATGATGGAACTTACTCTTTGAGCAACGATGATTTTTGTTGTCTTTGTAAAATGCATACTCAACTCTTGTCGCAACATAGCATCTGTTTGGTAGTCTAGTGCACTAGATGAGTCATCTAGAATTAAAATATCAGGATGGGCTGCTAAAGCTCTTGCAATCAGGATTCTTTGCTTTTGTCCACCACTTAGATTGGCTCCCTTTATATCTAAGGCTTCCTCTAGATTATTCGTTTTTTGATCCACAAATTCCTTCGCTCTTGCATAAAGCAAAGCCTCTTGAATAGCCTCTTCACTGAGATTTCTTCCCAAGTTTACATTCTCTAAGATTGTATCTTCAAAAATTATATCATTTTGAAAAGCTACTCCAAATTTCCCTCTTAGCTCCTGTATAGGAATCGTTTTGATATCTCTACCATGGATTAAAATACGACCTTGCTTCACATCATAAAATCGCAAAAGCAGACTGACAATGGTTGTTTTTCCTGCACCTGTCCCCCCTAATATGCCTAATGTTTCTCCTGGCTTCACTTCAAAGCTAATATCCTTTAAGTCATCTTCCTCACCCTCATTATAGGCAAATGAAACATGCTCAAAGACAATATGACAGCCTTTCTTTTGTTCATGAGTTGGACTAGGATACTCCTCTTCGTAAGTCTTTAGAACTTCTACCACTTCCATATCATCTTCTAATGCTAAAATTATATCAATACGATTAGCCGATGCAATCGCTTTTGAGAGAATAACAAACATCTTGGATATGGCAATCATAGCATTAAGAATAATTGTAAAATAAGTCATAAAAGCTAAAATTTTTCCCACTTCACTGAGTCCACTATTTACTCTAAACGCCCCTACGATTAATACACCAACTAAAGCTAAGTTCATAATGACGCTTACACTCGGGTCTATAACAGCCATGACCCTTCCCGCTTTTTGCTCTTGCCCTACCACCTCATCATTAATACGCCCCAAACGGTCTCTTTCGTAATCCTCTTTAGATAAGGCCTTGATTACACGAATACCACTAATGTCCTCCCTAACAATCCTCACGAAACGGTCAATGGACTGTTGTAACTGAGTATACATAGGAATACTTTTTCGTGATACCTTAATCATAATCCACGCCAAAAATGGCAAAGTGATCATCAGTACGCAAGCTAATACAGGATCTAATGTCAATGTTACAATGATTCCACCAATCAAAAGAATGGGCGCTCTTACGCCTAGGCGCTGTATTCTTCCTATCATTTGATGGATATTATATGTATCTGTTGTCAACCTTGCCATAAGTGACGGCTTCGTATAAGTATCAATATACGTATCCGATAAGCACATGACTTTCTCAAATAAATCATTCCTAATATTTTCTGTTGCATCGCTTGCCACTTTAGAGGCCATTCTATTGGCAATGATATTAAATGCTACGGCTAAAAATGAACACACTATCATCATAAGCCCCCATAGATAAATCTGACTCTTATCTTTTGTAGGAATGATCGTATCTATCATATACGCCAAAATCCATGGTAAACACAGGTCCATAATAGAACCTACAAACTTAATGATAAAGCCTTCACTCATACGCCAATAATAAGGCCTTAAATAATACGTTAAAATCTTTTGCATTGTTGTCTCTACCTCCTTTAACTGTTGTCATATTATTATTTGCATATTTATTATTCTAATATAGTTTAGAATTTAATTTCAAATTTATCTACGCTATCCTATTTGCAACGTACCGCTTCAGTCATTTCAAGTCCTGTACTATAATCTAGCTGTTTTGGCTCATATTCTTCATTTTGCTTTTGTCTTGTCATACCTGTGTAGGCCCATGTTACTTTTCTTGCATTCACACGCCATGGTCTTCTCTCCCAGTAATAGCCTCTAAATGGGTCGCGTGATGTATTCATCTCTTCCAAGAGGGCATCATGAAGTCTATTCCGAATCTCTTCATAAGCTTCATCCTCAATTAGATTATTCACTTCATAAGGGTCTGCTTCTAAATCATAAAGCTCATCTGATGTTAACAAGTTGATGACCAACTTGTATCTTCCATCAAAAGTTGCTCGTACAAGTTGCACACCACCAAATCCATCATGGTCTACTTCAAATCGACCAAATTCCATGAAGATATAGTCATTGGCACGGTTGCCCTCTGTAATCTGCTCTTTTAGGCTATTCCCTACAAACATCTTAGGGATAGGTACACCCATCATATCGAATACAGTAGGTGCAATATCTACATGAGATACGGGAGCACCATCTACAATGCCTTGCTTTTGGAATGCTTTACACCTCATGATTAATGGGATATTCGTAATCTCATCATACATAGCTGGCCCCTTCTCACGAAGGCCATGTTCACCAAAGAATGTCCCGTGGTCACTTGTATAAATCACAAGTGCATCTGGTGCATAGTCGTCAATAGCCTCCATCACACGCCCCATTTCATCATCTACAAAAGTATTACAACCAAAGAAGATATCCTGTCTTGAGCCCTTGCCATTGTTGGTAGTTTCCACAATCTGTTCTGGTGTGCGCTTGCCAGTCTTTTCATTTACACCTGCCCATACTTTGTGGTGCTCAGGCTTTCCTTCTAAGGTATCTAGATGTGCTGCGGTCACTGGTACATAGTAATCCATATACATCTGACCATACTTCTTAGGTGCCAGACAAGGTCCATGTGGTTCATCATAAGAAACGACAAGGAAGAAGTCCTCCTCATGGTGATGCTTCAAGAAGTCAATGGCACGATTAGAACAACGATGTCCATACGTAAAACTGGCCTCAATTCCATCTCCATTACTGATTGTCGCATGTTTTCTAGAAGCTACACGCTCCTGTGGTGTCAGCTCTTCTAAGTAGTTACGCATATCATACCAATAGTTTGAATCCCATCCTGCTGGGCATCTGCCCATACCAAAGTAGTCTCCCCCATCTAGATGCCACTTACCAATATAAGCTGTATGAATTCCGTGGTCACTCAATCTCTGTCCAATAGACTGTACATCTTGTCCGATTCCCATAGAATTAGTCCATCCCCCTGTAGAGCGTGGATACTGCCCTGTAAAAAGAGCGGCACGGGCAGGTTGACATACAGGCTGTGCTGTATAGGCTCTTTCAAATCGAATACCCTCTGCTGCTAATGCATCAATATTAGGTGTAACCATCCTTGGGTTGCCATAGCACCCTACCATATCCTTCCGCTGCGTATCTGTCATCATCAAGATTACTTTTCTAATTGGCTTCATCTGCTTTTCCTCACAATCATCTTCTTATAGTTATATCTTCTAACTCATCACAACTCATTTCATTAAAAATAGGCACCTTATAGGCACAAAATTTTTCTACACATACCTGACAACTCATTATTCGCTTTCCTTTACTTTCTATCATTTTACCTTCATACATCTTAGAAGACATATGACATATTCTTTTTATCCTTATGTTCGATCATTCCCTTTACTAAAAGGAATGTATTTATTATATGATATTTCATTTGAGATATGTAGCTCTATCTAGGCCACGAAAATTAAAACAAGATACCCCCTTCAAACTTAATAAGCTAAGCCTAAAGGGGGTGTGTACTTATTAGACACATCGGTAAAGAGATCATCTTTGCTACTGCTGCATTTTCTAAATGTCTAACCTATGATTAAAACTTCCATCGTCCCCCCACATACCATCCCTTCATCTTCTTCAAAATCATTAGTAAGGTCAAGTGTCACTATTTTATAACTGGATGAGCCTATCATGTTTCTTGCTACAGTAATAACTTGATTTTCACTACATCCACCTCCAATAGAACCTAGTGTATGTCCTAAATTCGTGACAGCCATAATCGCACCTGCTTTTCTTGGTGTAGAGCCTTTAGTTGAGAGAATGGTCACAATAGCAAAAGGTTCTTTTTGACTAGTAATTTGCTCTAAAAACTCAATCGTATCATAGCAAAAACAGATATTATGCTTAGCCTTTAAAGGATACACTGTGCGTTTTACCTTAATGAGTTCTGACAAGATGGAAATAGCAATTTCTTCTGGCGTTTGTGCACCAATAGCAAGGCCTATCGGCGTATAGATTCCATTTAATTTTTTCTTATCATATCCTTTTTCTATAAGCCTTTCAAATAAACCACTCACTCTTCTTTTAGAACCAATAAGACCAATATATGCAGGCCATCTACCCTTTAATAAAGTTTCAAGGCAAATTTCGTCTTCTTGATGTCCACGTGTTATAACCGCTACATAGTCATGTTGTGTCACATTAAGCTTTTCAATAGCAACTGGAAAAGCATCACATAGGGTTTGCTTAGCATAAGGGAAACGGTATGCATTCGCAAATCTAGGCCGATCATCCACAACTGTTACTTTAAAGCCTGTCTTACTTGCAAATTCAGATATAGGTAGTGCAATATGTCCACCTCCTAGTAAAATAAGTCTTGCAGGTGGCACATAAGCATAACAAAAAGTATCTGGACTTTCCGGCTCATACAAAGTAAGTTCTTTAGAAGAATGAACCTGAACAACACTTATATTAAGTGCATCAAAGGCTCCTGCTTTTGCGCCAATATTTATTTTTACTAAAGCAATTTTTCCAGCTTGTACTATTTTTAATATTTCTAAGTAGATTGCTTGCATTTATAAACTTCTCCTTTATTCCTTTTAGGATTGCATCAGTCTTCCTTTTTTTAGTAGGATGGATTGTGTATGCTCCATTTCCTCTATATACTTCAGTACAGTATCTGCCATTTGATCTTGCCTCTTTGTATCTACCTTATTTAAAAAAACAGTGTGTGCCTGATTCATATTTCTGTTTTCTAAGTATCCCTTATAAATAAGTACTGCAACATCTTTTTCATCTAAGAGATGATCTTCTTCAACTTTTAAAATTTGCTTTGCTAATTCAAACCGATGGCAAACTTCACTTATTTTCTTTCCTACACTATCTATACCCGTTACGACTATAACCCTATTGGTTTGTTCCCTAATAACAGGTTCAAAAGTTGCTGGAAATTTAATAGGCAACCTTCTTGATCCATCTGCTTCAACCAATAGGACATCACTTATTAATAAAAGTTGTAAAAAGCATGCTTGACTTACACCTTTCATCTTCTCCTCATTTGCTTTTGTCCCTACAATAACAAATCCATCTCTATTTAATGTACTTTTAATAGCATTCATATCTTCATTAAGTACGACATGACGAGTAGGTAAATACATCTGGGTAGTGGTTGTTATAATAACCCTCTTCCCCTTAGCTACTAATTGCTCTTTTAATTTCTCCATACACGATGTCTTGCCACCTGCACCAACGACTGAAATAACCATCTTCCCTTCATTAGGTATATGTAATGCCTCTAATAAATCCATTTAATCACCTTTTCATTCAACGATCTCTTCTGCCAATGCCCGGATTGCCTGTATGCCTATATTAACTTCTTCTTGCGTATTGAAATAGGAGAAGCTAAACCTAACAGTACTTTGCTCCATTGTTCCGAGTGTTTGATGTAATAAGGGTGCACAGTGTCCTCCGGTTCTCGTAGCAATACCGTATTCCTCCATGAGTATATCGCTGACTCGGGCAGCATCTATATCATTAATATTAAGCGTCACAATAGGCACTCTATTGAAATTGAAAAAATCTCCATAGATTGTAACGCCCTTAATCCCTTTTATTCCCTCATAAAATTGTCGCATAAGTGCTTGTTCTTTGAGCCTTATTTGCTCAATACCTTGATTTAAAATAAAAGTTATACCAGCCTTTAATCCAGAAATGCCATGGGTATTTAAAGTCCCTGCCTCTAAACAATCTGGCATTCTACCAGGATGTTCTTTGTCATAGGTATTGATACCACTACCTCCTACTTTTAAAGGCCTAATCTTAACACCTTCTCTAACATAAATGCCTCCTGTTCCTTGTGGCCCATATAAACTTTTATGTCCTGTAAAACAAAGAATATCAATACAAGCCTCTTCCACGTCTATAGGTAAGATCCCCGCAGATTGAGCTACATCTAAAATAAATAATAAGTTATAGGCTTTGCATAATTGCCCAATACGACCAATATCTACTACATTGCCTGTTAAATTAGAAGCATGTGTACAAATAATCGCCGCTGTATTTGATTTGATTTTTTGCTCCACTTCTTCATAATTTAGTACCCCTAATGCATTACAAGATATAAAGGAAATCTCAATAATCCCTTGCTTTTGCAATAGATATAAGGGTCTTAATATACTATTATGTTCAAGAACGGTGGTAATAACATGGTCTCCCTTTTGAAAAACCCCTTGTATAGCAAGGTTAAGACTCTCTGTCCCATTATATGTAAATGCAACTCGACTTTCATCTTTTATGCCAAATAGTTCCGCTAACTTTACCCTTGTTTCATAAATGATTCTACTCGCATTCAAAGCATAGTCAGATGTTCCTCTCGTGGCATTGCCAGCTAACTGTAATGCCTCCATGATTGCACGATACACACTTTCTGGCTTCGTTAAGGTTGTGGCTGCATTATCAAAATATATCATCTCTTTATGCCTCCATTCTTATTACTTGTTTGTTTGTCTATCTTCCATTCATACGCCAATAGCCTATTAAAATGGCCTCTAATACGCTGCCTGCTACACATCTTGCCTTGTCCGATATAGTAAAGCAATTATTCTTTTCACTTTCCCTAGGGTCAATATCTATAATTTTCAACCCCTTTTTCACTTGATAACCTTCTCTGATCATCCCTCTTAATACACCAGTTAATGTTGCATAAATAGGATGTTCATCTACCTGTGCAATCAGTTCTCCCTCTTTGACCACATCACTAATTTCTTTTATCCCATGTAATCTACCTTCTACAGGTGCATGAATGACTCTTTCTTCACCATATCCATTGATGAGGCCCGGTATCCCTGTATTAGGCTTTGCTTTACCCCTTTCAATAATCTTACCTAGTTGATGCCCTCTACTTGTCTCAATGACAAAATCCACATCTACACCAGCTTCAAACCCAGGTCCTAGCGCTATTGTAATAGGCGCCATCTGCCTATTGGTTCCTAAATTTTTCTTGGCAATAATGGCATCAATCACTGCAAGAGGTTTAATTTCTTGAATACATGTACCTGCTACATCAATCATCAATGGCACGTTTCCCTTTTGGATGACTTCTAGCGCCTCCTCATATGTATCCACTTTTACACAGCTTATCCCCTCTACTTGAGCCACTCCATCATACACTGCTTCACAAAAAGATACTTTTCTACGAATAGCAGTTGGCATAGCCGTTTCTAATACAATAAGCTTAAATCCAGACCTTACTAATTTATGTATAATGCCAGTAGCAATATCGCCACCACCTCTAACTACTATGATCTCATTCCAATTCATCATTTCTCCCCTTCTTCTTAAGGTTTAATAATCTTGCCTGAATGGGCTAATGCCTCAGCAATATCATACATATTCGTCACTGTGCCCACTTCTAATTGATCTGCAATCCCATAATAGTCTAGACAAGTTCCACAGGTCATCACCTTCACACCACTTTGTTCTAAATACTGTAAATCTTGAACCACTTCTGATGAGGCTACAGCCAACTTAGCGCCACTATTATACATAATAATCTGAGTTGGCAAAGGATCTATCTGGGTTAAGGCATAGATAAAGCCTTTAAGCAATAATTGCCCTAATTCAGCCACTCCTTCTCCCATTTTATCAGAGCTTAATACAACAACCATCTCTCTAGTATCTTTATCTTTTTCTTTTTCAAAATTATAAAGTTGTAGCGTCACCTTATAATGCGTAGAGCCTACCACTTCTGTAGTATACCCTAACCCTTTTTGAACAGCCATTTTCTCTAGGTTTTCCATGGCAATTTCATTATCTACACTCACTTCTAAAAAATCTTCTACTTCCAACTTTTCTAAAGCTTGTTTAGCTAGAATTAATGGAAGAGGACATTGTTTGCCTCTTGCATCAAGATATTGTATCATTTTATCCTCTCCTTTATATAAGGGACTATTAAATATATAATCATATGTTAAATCACTATTATTTCATGGTGCTCCCTTGAAATGACTTCACCTACTATTTCTGCATGTAGGCCCTTTTGCTTAAGTTCTATACAGGCTTTTATAGCTTCTTCTTTACTCAAACTTACTAATAGCCCTCCAGATGTCTGAGGATCAAATAGAATTTCCTCCATTCCAAATCCAACCTCTTCAAAATGAATATATTCTTGCAAATACTTTCTATTTCTTTGACCTGCCGCTGTAATGAAAAATTCCTCTGCATAGGCAAATGCATGTTCTATAATAGGTAGCTTCTTAGTATGAATCAAGAAAGAATAGCTAGACTGTACCATTTCATGTAAATGACCTAAAAATCCAAATCCTGTCACATCTGTACAAGCATGTACCTCATATTTTCTAATGATTTGCGCCCCATACTTATTAAGCAAAGTCATAGACCGAATAGCTTGTGCCATAGCATTCATTTTATCTTCTCCAACACGATGTGCTGTAGAGACAATGCCTACCCCTAATGGTTTGGTGAGTATGAGATAATCACCTATATGACAACTATTATTCTTATAGATCTTCTTAGGATGAATAATGCCTGTAACAGATAATCCATATTTGATCCCTTCATCAACAATAGAATGTCCTCCTGATAAGACCCCTCCAGCTTCTTTTACTTTTTCACTACCGCCTAAAAGTATCTTGCCTAAAATATTTAAATTCATATTTTCTGGATAACAAACAATGTTCAGCGCTGTTTTGACCTCTCCACCCATAGCATAAATATCACTTAGTGCATTCGCTGCTGCAATTTGTCCAAATACATAGGGATCTTCTACCATAGGTGGAAAGAAATCTAGTGTTTGGACAATTGCTAAGTCATCTGTTAATTGATAGACTGCTGCATCGTCTAGACTTTCAAATCCTACTAATAAGTTAGGATCGTCAAATGAGGGAAGCTTTGATAATACTGAGCCGAGTAATCCCGGCCCTAACTTCGCCGTACATCCACCACTTTTACAAAAAATAATATCTTCTTCCATCTTTACACCCCTTCTTATAAAAGCATTTCATATATACCATCCGTTGTGATTTGCGCCTGACTTAATACCGTATGCATACAGTCTTTATGTTCTATATCTGTACACCACGCAAAGCCACAACCTGCTGAAATTTGACGTGGAATAGGGATAAGCCTTCCCGGAATTTTCTGCTCTTTACAAAGATATTCTGCCTTTAGGGCATATGTCGTTGTTGGAAATGCTACAATTAATTTCAAAGTCTTCCTCATCCTAATCCCTCCAATTTTGCCTCATAATGATTTCATTCTTATGTCTACTTACTCTTTACCATTATACTAAACTTATCCTCATAATTATACAGTTTTTCCTCTGTTAGTACTTATGCTCCTTTCATTTGCGTAACACGCTTTCCACATAACACTAAGCCACCTTACACTCAGTCCTATATTTCATAAGAGGAAACTGAGTATAAGGTGGCTTAGTCTGTTTTTATTCAGTATAAGCTACTCTTAAATAGAAGTTCATTCACTTTTCTTTTGTTAAAGATAATACGTACACCTTACAGATTGACACCAAACTGTTTCCATATAGGTGTCAAATCCAACACCTGACCATCTAGTCTTGCTTGCTCGATTCCAAGGGCTACAACTGCACTACGTATACCCTCTTCCCCACTACATACAGGCGCTTTACCATCAACCATAGACTCCATAAGTTCTTTTATAATATAGTAGTCCCCATCACCATGACCTCCACCTACTAAATCTACTTCTGTAATTGCCTCATCACCTAATCTCTTATAAATCAACTTTCCACTATAAAGTTCTACAATAAGCGTTCCTTCCGTACATGAGAAATAAAGACGTCTTTCTGGAATTGCATTGGAAGTTGTAGCTTGAAACTGAACTTGAACATTGTTTGCAAATCGCATAATGGCTACGACGTTATCTTCTATGGTCTTATCTGATAGGAAAGGATTATCACACCCTTGTTCATAGTCTTCAGCCATACCTGTATCCCATCCATTAAATAAGTTTGGATGTTGATCATAGAGATGACTATTGGCTGGTACAAACATTTTATTGCCACCAAATGCACTGATATGTGTTGGTACTGAGGCAATAAGCCAGTTCAATAAATCCATATCATGAACACATTTTTCTAAAATATGTGGGCCTGAAAGTTCCTTCAGTCTACGCCAGTTTTTCATAATATAGCTTCCATGATCAGGTAAAATATTTTCGGAACCATTTACTGAAATAATGTCACCTAAAGCTTTACTTTCTAGAATTTTTTTAGCTTCTCGGTAGATTGTTGCATATCTTAATGTAAAGCCCGTTGCAAATAATTTATGGGATGCTTCATGAGCTTCTTTAATGGCTAATAACTCCTCTATAGATATAGCAATAGGCTTTTCTGAAAAAACATGTTTCCCAGCTTTAAAAGCAGCAATAATCTGCTCTGCATGAAAAGCATTTGGTGATCCAATCATCACCCATTCAATTTCCTCATCACTTAACATCTCCTCATAGGAGTTATAGATAATTCCCTGATTATCTTTTGTACATTGTTGCAACAATTGTTCTGCATCTGCATGACTCGGATCCCACACACCCTTAAGCATTACACTTTCATATCCATTAAGCGTTGCCGCAAGCCCTCTAAGTCTTCCTCCACATCCAATGACACCAAATTGAATATTTTTCATTTTATTCCCACCCTTAATATGTAATTTAAATATATTTTAGTCGATAGTATCATACTAAATCTATTTTAAAAAGATTTTTTGTGTATTTTACTAAAATTTTATTATCAAACATTTTTATTTTATACAAAAAAACTTATTTGTAATTATTACTTTATATTCTTTCATAACTCGTGTCTCTTCTTCTATTAATTTGACAAAATCTTATTAGTGTATTAATCTAAGTTATATAGTTTTCGATACTACATTCTTTAGATTAGTACACTGTTTTAAACGATAAAAATAGATTATATGGAGATAACATTATGATTAAAATTATATCTGACTCAGCATCACTTTACTCAAAAAAAGAAGCCTTAGCAGCTGGTATTGATATTTCCTCTCTTGCAGTAACCATTGATCATGCCACTTACAAAGAATATGAAGATATCGACACTAAAACCTTCATTGACATTATCAACAAAGGGCATATTCCTACCTCTTCTCAGCCCTCTATTGGTGAAGTATTAGATGTCTATAACGACTATCCAGATGCAGAAATCATTAATATTTCTATGGCCGATGGTCTCTCAGGGACTTATAGCTCAGCTTGTATGGCAAAAGAAATGGTACAAAACCCTGAACGCATTCATGTCATCAATTCTAAAACACTTTGTGGGCCTCAAAAATATCTTATTGACCTAGCCTTAGCGCTAGCTAAATCTGGTAAATCTTCATCAGAAATCATTGATACCCTAACTATGCAGCGCACAAAGTCTTACCTTATTCCTCATGATTTTGATTATCTCGTTCGCGGCGGTAGATTATCTCCACTTGTTGGAAAAATAGGTGGCCTCATTAAGTTAGTCCCTGTAACAATCCTTTCTGAAGATGGAAAATCTCTCGATAAATTTACCACAAGTAGAGGCTTCAAAAAAGCTATCCAAAAAATTTGTGCTGATATGCTAGAAGATGGCGTGAGCTCTGCTTATCAACTCTATATTACTCATGCCATGAGAGAGGATTTAGCTTTAGAAGCCAAAAGCGTCATCCTCGATTATATCCCAAATGCTAATATTGAAATTAAACTTCTAGGCCCTGCATTTACAACACAAGGTGGTCCAGGATGTGTTGCTATCCAATGGATTAAAAAACATGATTTATTAGCCTAAAACAAGTGGGGGGGTGTATGGATATTGAAACTTTTCACCTTCCTAGATTTAACGAATTACCAACTCTAAAATAGTATCTATATTGAGGCATAGATCTCATCTAATTTAAAACGTACCGTAAGAATATAAGGCTCTTGATTGACTTCATCTTTATCCCAATGTCCATAGGAAGTTAGTATGTAAGTACCATATTCCTCATGATGGATATCTGTAATCTGCTCAATGCCAGCATAGCCACAATCTCCATCATTCCCATTCCAAGAGACTGTCCCTATATTCTTTTTAAGGCAAATACGACAGTCACCTTCTGTCCCATTAACAAGGTCCTCATATTGACCTAACCAAGCTACCCAATGTCTATCATCTGGATTACCCGTTATGCCATAAGATCTAAAGGTAACTAGTAGCTTGCCTGTCACACAGTCATACTTAGCTTGATGTCTTTCCCCTCTTAAAGCACCTGCTACCTCTTTTGGCTTACTCCATGTCTCACCTTCATCATCCGAGAAAATAACCATAGAGCTAGTCACCTTCGTATTACCTCTAAAGATTACTGCAAGCTGCTTGCCATCAGGTGAGCGTAATGCACAAGGCTCACATAGCCCTGCATACATCTCAATGCTTCTATAATTTTGTGGTTTTATGGTTGTTGTTAGTAAGAGTCCATCCTCTGTATAAGTCTTAACTACCTTATCTTGACCTAAGTAAGCTTCTGGCATAGAACAAACCATTTGGCCTGATTCATCAAAACTAAGTATAACTTTATAATTTTTGTACTCACGATCATGGAAGAGTCCCATCCAACGATAGTCCCATTCTCCATTTGGCTTTTTAAGTCGAACAAGCGTGGCAAAAGCAACAATGCCTTGCACACCAATCTGATCATAATACGTTTTAAACTCAGACCAAGTTATGCCTTGGTCATCTGAATAAGATATTCTAAAGCCACCTGTACCCGATACAATACCTGATACCATGAGAAGCCTTTTAATACCTTGTGGTGTTTCAATTTCATAGAGGATAGGTGTTTCTTTGCTCTCTTCCCAACTCTTTGGTGTCTCTAGTCGCGTGCTCCATGTCTTACCTGCATCTTCACTCTTCTTGAGAATGATGGCACCTGCACCATGTCCCTTAGGGTATACCGTCCACATCGTCTTTTGGTCTTCTAAAAGCACAGTGGTTGGATGTCCTAGATATTGTCCTACTTCACGGTCCACAACGACTTGCATCTTAGTCTCTTGATCTAGGTTGATAAAGGGAATCGTATAAGGCTTAGCATTTGTCTCATGATAAAGTAGCTGGTGGTCTAAAGCTTCACGAAGTACTGGATAAATAGTCTCTGCCATGCGCATAAAGCCTAAGTCATTAGGATGGCAGCCATCTACTGTACATTCGCCTCTTCCTCTCTCACCAAAAAGTGTTGCGCCGTCAATGAAATAAATATTGGCATCCCCTTCTGTTTTTGCCTTCATATAGGTATTGTAAATGACTTGCCTACGCTTACCATGGCCTTCTACATCCCCATCAAAATCTGGTTTACTTATCATAACCATTGGCAAAGATGGATGGGCCTTTCTTATGTATTTAAAGAAAGGTTCATAAGTCTCTTCTAAATCTTGAAGGGTCGGTGCATTGTGGTCATAATCAATGACTAAGGCACTCATGCCTTTTTCACTAATGTACTCTGCGACTATCTGCTCTCCCTTTGCATTTCCACTAAATCCAAAGTTAATCATATCTGCATCTAACCATCTAGATAAGAGGAGTGGATAGCTATTACCTGGTCTACTTGCACAGCCACCTTGTGTAATGGATGAACCATAAAATAAAATAGGTTTTTCTATAGTATAAGGTGTAGGTTCAGAGAGTGTTGCCTCTTCTTCAATCCCTACAACCACATCTTCGACCCCATTGTAGAGTGGAAAATGGATAAGGATATCTTTTTCTCTATCATCACTCCAGAAGTAGCACTCTCCTACAACAACAGGTCTTGTATCTGGATTACCATAGCCTAAGTCTGGGGTGAATGTCTTTTGATACCTATACTCTTTTTCTCCTACCACTCTTACATAGACATCAAATCCTGAGATACCTGTATCTGCCATATGTGGCATAGTATCTTTAGAAGACAAAATGGCTTTGAATGCAAAATACTTGGTATTCGTTTTAAACCTTATTCTCACACCACTTGTGTGAAGACCTAAAATTTGAATACCTTCTGGGAAGCTTTGGATTCGATCGCTTTCAATACGTGTTAGAACTTTTTCATTATTAGGTGTGCCATAGATATGAATGGCTTTTTCATCTAATGTCAACCAATTTAAATCTGTCTTTGTAATACTACCAAAGCTAAATCTCTCATCAATTTTTTGAATACTGTTCATCTGCATGCTCCTTATATTCCTTTAGATATTCTTACACTTGGAAGATAGTTTTTAGCAATTCGCTCTACAAATACACGCCCCTTAAATGCTTCTGTTTCAAAGTGCTCAAAGACCACAGTTGTTTGATCTTCTTGTACTTCTTCTGAAAGTCTATAAGGTGCTTTTCCATCAATACTTGTATAAAGTGCAATCACATCCCCTTTTTCTACATTAGAGATAACGAGTTTTTGGTCTTGTTGGTTATCTATTTCTACTGGCGATACTTTTCTTGATCTTTCTGGATAAGCTTCATCAAAGAGTTCAAAGGCATAAATCCTTGTATGTCCACCACCATTGATACTAATTTGTCCAGGCTCTATAATCTGCAAGCGCACATATCTTGCGGATACTTCATGGAACAGCATTCTATTGATTGTTGCATTTTGATTATTAGTAACTTCATCTACTAGTGTGAAGCTTTCTCCATCTATACTTGTAAGGATTTGTAAATGCTTTGTATTCCAAACACCTGATTCTCCCGCTTCTGGATGTCCACAGTTAATGATACGATATTGTTTGATGACCTTTACTTCTTTTAAATCCAAAGTTAGATAAGGTCTAAATTCTCCTGTACACCATTTACCGCTTTTGATTGTGCCCTCAATCACCTTTTCAGGCTCTTGTCCTTTAATGATTTTATTGGAACACGTTACACTCACACCCAGTCCTGCTAAGGCAATATTTTTTCTATCGTAATGTAAAACCTCTTCTTCTTGTTCTATCCCTGCTAAAATAGCACACTTTTTAAGCGTCTTTTCAAGGAATGGCTTGATAAGTAGTGTCCCTACTTCTACTGTAAAATCTTTTTCTACGCCATCTTTTAAACGTAGTACCTTACAGTCTTGCATAGCTTCTACTTGTCTCAGTGCTACTTCATTTTTCTCTTCCATACTAGCAATATCATTGGCAAGGAATGCTGTTATTCCATACATCATATTTTGTCCAGCCTGTACCATTAAGCGTGTAGCATCTAAAAACGGGCGGAGTTCTTTCATCAATTGGACATGCGTACATTCTGCGTCGATTGTGTCCACTGCCGTTTCGATTTCTTTAAAAGCTACCATCAAGTTGGCAATAGGCGTAGCTAAATCAGCTCTCTTTCCTAAGCCCTTTTCTATGGCTTCAATATCCGCTCTAAGTGTCCATGACTCATCAAAGTAGAAGGTATCTCCCTCATCCCCTACATGACAGCAGTGAGAAGCAAAGCGTTGAAGTGCCTCGGCTACTTCTGGTGCTATCGCCTTAAAGGAGGCAGCAAAACTTGCTTCACTATCAAATGCATCTGTGTTCCAGTTATGGTCAGCAATGCAGAACAAAGCCTGTTTTGAAGCTTGTGCTTGATTCATAGGATTTGAGAAGAATCCATTGATATTGTCTACATCTGGACTTAAAGTTTCTATTTTGCCCATCAGGATTTTGGCATCACAGTAATCATTAACAGGGTAGTTCCACCATACAGATAAGTTTTTCTCACTTTGAATCATACGCTTTGGTGCATCGAATTTTTCTTTTGATACAGTAGACATAGTCGCAGAGCCTGTCCACATGATTTCTACATCCTCATGTAAGTCTTCTACAAAAGGTTTGAAGTATTTTTCCATCGAAGGTCCCCATGCTTCACAATATCTTGTACCTACTGTAAGTAAAGGACGTACATCCCCTTTTGCTTTAATAAATTCTGTATCCACACGATTAATATAGCGTGCTTGTTGTTCCCCATCTGGATAACCACCTATATCATCAAATAACACACCAAACTGGCGCACACCTAGTGCATACAATTGTTCAAGTTTATGAATGGTTGCAATAAAGTCTTCTTCTGAGTCTAGGTCAATAGAATCTCCTGGATGGATGGTCCATACAAAATTCAAGTTGTTTTGATGCCCCACTTCTGCAAGTTCTGCAATTTGCCTTGCTTCATTTTCTGGATAGAGTGCTCTCCAGTCACTTCTATGGTAAGGATCATCTTTAGGCGCGTAAATATATGTATTGAGTTTATATTCTCCCCCAAATACCATTAAATCTTTTCTATCTTCATGACTCCAAGGGAAGCCATAGAATCCTTCAATGTATCCTCTATAAAGAATCTCTGGATAGTCTGTGATGACAAGCTTTTGCACAGTGCGCGCTTCAATTTGAGATAAAATTTTTCCAAGTGTGACTACTCCATAATACAGACCTTCTTGATCTACCCCTGCAATACACATGTTACAATGCGCCATGCCACCAATACTTAAACGATAACCTTCTTTTTGATTGATGCTATCATATTCTTCAAGTCCTTCTTGCCCAATCAAATAAAGTTGAGTTTGCCCTTCTACCAACTCTTCTCCAATGGTGTACTCAAACTCCTTGTCACTTAAGACTTGTTTGAGTTTTGAAAGGGTTACATCTCTTACACTCGTTTTTAATACAATGTTTATTTTTTCACTTATTTTTACTTGTTCATGTTCATAAGTTACAACTTGTGGAACCGGAAAGATTTCGTAATTATTTAGCATGTCTAATACTCCTTGTTTTCTAGTAGTGTTCTCTGTTTTTTACTGTATTTAAAATATATTCCACTACACTTTAAACATATTTTACTACATTTAAAATATATTTTATACTTAAATTATAGTAAAATATAAATTATTTTTCATTTCACCAAGACCTCTTTATTCTCTATACTTTCAGATTCATTGTTATCCCTTCTGTCTATTTCTATGACCATTAAATCGTTTTAGTTTTAAAGTCTATGCAGTTAGGCTATAATGAAAAGTAAAAAGGATTAAACGTAATGAACATACAAATATTTGGCACTAAAAAATGTAATGACACAAAAAAATCAGAACGCTACTTTAAGGAACGTAATATAAAATATCAATTTATAGATATGAAAGAAAAAGGCTTAAGCCAAGGTGAGCTCAATAGTGTAAAACAAGCTGTAGGTGGTATTATTGCCATGATTGATGAAAATTGCAAAGATAAAGAAGCTGTATCACGCATTCAGTATGCCTCTCATATCAATAAAGAAAAAAGAGTATTAGAATATCCTCAACTTCTAAAAACACCTATTGTAAGAAATGGCAAACAAGCTACCATAGGCTATAAACCAGAAGTTTGGAAAGAATGGGACTAACTTTTCAACAACACTCAGCCACCTTACACTCAGTCTTATATTTTATAAGCAGGAATCTGAGTATAGGGTGGCTGAGTGTATCTTTATTCAAGGTGCGTTACTTCTAGATATAATTCATCTCTCCTTAAGCTTCTCAAGTGCCTCTAAAAAGGCTTTATCCTGTTTGTAATTTACGTACATCAAGCAAGAAATAGATTCGCCATTTTCAATTAACCTTGTTGCAATACGTACATGATCTTCAAGTGCCTTAGTCTCCATTTTGAACTGGAGGTCTAAATGACGCTTCTCCCCCTTAACCCAAACTACATCACCTTCACTTGGAATAACCACCTCTACTTCTTTAAGTGTATGCCCCTCACTAATATTACCAAATTTACTTATTGTAAAAGCCACATCCCCTTCTTGATAGCGGCTATATTCTTTGATATGTTCCAAAATCTTTTCTGCATCTTGCCTCTTCTGACGAAAGTCTGCTTCCTCATAAAAATAATAAATCGATAAATAATCCAATACAAATTTTTCACCTTGTCTATCCATCTTTTGGTTGCCTCCTCAATATGCTTAAACATATTTAGTGTTCACCGTTTAAATTTAATCTATGTAATTTGACTCCTATTTTACGCTACGCCACTCGCAGTATAATGTGTTTGTTACCTTATTCTTACTGTCATCTATTCTCAAAGGAGGAAATAACTTTGAAAGAACAATATATCTCTACCTCTTATGGTACCATTCACATTTATAGCAAGGGCAGTGGACCAAAAACGCTTATACTTCTTCACGGAGCCGGTTGCGACAATGCACTCCTTTCTTGGCATAAAATTATGGAGACCTTTTCAGATGAGTATACGATTTATGCCCCTAGCCATCTAGGATATGGTCTTAGTGACAAACCGGAAGATCTTGTTGGTCCTGCTTTTTATCCTACGCACATCTCTTGTCTAAAAGAAGTAGTAGATAGACTTGGACTAGATACCTTTGCCTTAGTCGGGCTATCTATGGGAGGAGCTATTGCTATTGGCTTTGCCTTACAATATCCCAAAAGCGTTCAGTATTTATTTCCCGTAGCTTCATGGGGTCTGTCTCCTAGATTCCCATTTCAGAAACTCGCTAATTGGTATATCTATAAAACTAATGGTACACTCTATCAATACCGCTGGCTCACCAAATATAACACTCTCGCTAAGCACTTCATTGGCTACTCTCTTATAGGTAATAAAAAAAACATTACCCCCTCACTCATAGACGAAGTCTTACAAGCATGTAGTCGAGGTGGGGCAGGCAAATCTATGCAAGATTTTCAAAGAAGCTCTTGTATCAACACAGGCACTTTCCCCTACTACGGCGATGCATTAAAAAACCTAAAGATGCCTGTTATCTTCTTTGCTGGTGAAAAAGACCCTCTTATACCTCTGAAAAATATAAAAGAGGCTTTTAGAAAAGTACCCCATGGAAAACTCTATATATTTCCAAAATGTAAGCACTGGTCCATCAAAGAAAAACCCCATGCTTTCGTAGAAATTGTACAGAAATACTATTAAAATAGGGTTTAAGTTACTCGACTTATATTATGGTGTATCAGGTGTTTTGTTAGCTCAGAACTTAAAAGGGACAGTACCTTACATTTGTAAGGCACTGTCCCTTTTAGGGTAAACTTGATATGACTCTCAAAGAATTTAGAATGATGTCCATCCACCATCTGTTTGTAATGTAGCACCTGTCATATGTGTTGAATCGTCAGACGCTAAGAATAATATAGATGCAGCTTGCTCTTCAGCCGTTGCATTTCTCTTTTGAATCGTTTGAGTCTTTTGTCCTGCCATAGAACCTGCATCAGCTGGATTCATTCCATTTGCTATAGCTTGCGCTCTTCTAGCTTTTACATATTCCATAGCTTCTTCCACCATTGGTGTATCTGTACCTGCTGGGTTAACTGAATTTACTCTAATTCCAAAGCGAGCATAATCTAAAGCTAAATTTTTAGTTAATCCGTTTACTGCATGTTTAGAGGCTACGTATGCAGGATTTCCTGGTAATCCTGTAAGCCCAGCTATAGAGGCATTATTAATAATTACTCCTCCATTATTTTGAGCAATAAATACTTTTAGTTCACTCTTACATGAAAAATATACACTGTATAGATTATTAGCCATAGTGTAATCCATATTCTCTTTTGGCAACTCATGTAGTGGACTTGGATTACCCATTACCCCTGCATTGTTAATAGCTATATCTAATTTCCCATACTTGTCAAGTGTTTCTTTAAGCATCTCTTCAGCAGCTTCTTCTTTAGATAAATCTAAATTTAAGAAGATTGCATCTCCACCTTCACTTAATATGGCCTGTAAAGTTTCTTCGCCTTCTACTACCTTTTTATCCACTAAAACTAGCTTAGCACCTTCTTTAGCTGCTCTTAAAGCTGTTGCTTTTCCTATCCCTGTAGCTGCTCCTGTGATAATCATTACTTTAGTGTCAAATCTTCCTGCATAATATCTTTTTTCCATTTTTATTCTCCTATATCTTTTCTTCACCAAACAACTCTTCTAATGGGCTATCTGTAACTTTTCTAAAAAGATAATAGAATTGTTCTAATTCTTCTTTAGTTAGTTTTTCAGTTAATTCTTTTTCCCAGTTCTTTGATGTATTAATGATTTCTTCTCTATTATTCTTAGCATACTCCGTTAAAAATATATGGTACTTCCTCTTATCTTTTATATCCTGTACTCTTTTTATATAGCCTGCTTCTTCTAGCTTTACGATGGCTCTTGTCGTTGCAGCTTTATCCACACCAATTTTTTCAGTTAATTCATCATGAGTGATCCCATCCTTCATATATAAATAGACTAAAAATTGATACTGTCCAGCCCCTATATTATATGCTTTATACTCTTTTCCTAAAAAAGCTATACCTTGCCTATAGAGTTGATTAATATATCTACTAATCGATTCTGTTTCATACTTTTTCATGAGATTTACCTCTTGTTCACCTTTTTATAAGCTTATATTATCCTGATTAAGTCTTCTATACTGGTTAATTTTATACTCCATAAGCTTAGCCTTCAAGATAATGTTATACTTTTTATACTCATCTTGAATAGTATGATTTAATAATTTTAGTTCCTTTACATCTTTTGTATACTCCATCGCCAAATCTTTCATAAAGTCTTCTAGGGTATAATAGAGTATATATCGATTAATTATTAGGGCTATAGCACATCCTATTATAGTAAATAAGATCCTAAATGCTAATATTTCTATTCCTGCTCCTCCCATTGTTGCACCACCTAATGCTGAAACAGCTACTAACGATGTTGAAATATGATATTTTTTCATAAACAAATTAATATAAGCTAGTAATATAACTAAGTTCATTCGTACTGAATTATCTTTCACTATACTAAATAAGATAGTAAAAAGAACAATACCTATCACCGTTCCAATTATCCTATCTATGGCTTTCTTAACTGTTCCATCGTAATGAGGTTGTATAATAGCAATCATAGGAAATACAATCCATCTACCATAAGTTATCTGGAAACTATCTACTAAGAAAATTACCAGACTAATAGCTAAGGCCATTTTTATAGCAAATTTAAAAGTAGCTGTATCTCTGTCTATTCTTTTTAAACCATTTTTAAGCGTTAACTTTTGTGTATTCAAGACATGCTCTTTCTTATCTTCTATCATTTCCAGATAATCTGGGAATGACTTGAGTGTCTGAACTACTTCTTTTATCCTTTTATCGCTTATCTTCACATTCAGTTTTTGTATCACTTCATCTATCTTTTGTTGTGTCTTATTTTTCTCTACATCGCTATAAAAATATTCATCTAACAGATGCGTGATCTCTCTTATACCCACTAAAAGTTCTTTTTCCTCTTCTGTTAGGGCTTCTTTCTCAGAAAAGTTATGTAATACTCTTCCTAATTGTTGCTTAGCCATTGCAAGTTCTAAATTTCCTTTGTTTGCAGATGTAATATGCTTACTTTTTAATCTCGTATCATAGATTGCTTTAGCCATTGTATCTACTAATGCATCCATTTCAATATTCAAAGTAGGTTTGTAATCATTTTCTAATAGGCTATCTACTTGCCTTGCTATATTCGCAATCATAGCTTTTCTTGTTCCTAGTATAGTCTTATTCAATCTATTTCTATTGAAAACTAATTGTATTAACGCTATATACAGACATCCAATAACAATAGAACCCATCCTTAAAGGTAATCCCTTAAAATCTGTAGGTGCAGACATGATCATAAATATATAAGTTAATAAAAACGGGAAGTAAATAGGCATTTTATAATTATGCATGCCTTGATAAACAATACAGAATATAATAGCTACGTTAATTATTAGCCCTACCATAGGATGTATGGTAGCTACACTCGCTCCTATTCCTAAAACAAGTGTAAACATTGATATCCAAAAAGTTTTTCTTATTATTCCCTCTGTCAAATCTGTAGCAACTAATGTTAAAGCTATAACAACAATTGAAACTGCAACTATCGTATTTGACGCTCCAAAAAGCTTAGCAAATATATTGATAAATATTGAGTTTGCTATGAAGGTTAATGTTTTTGTGATAATTTCTTGCTGATTAATACAAACACCTCCTATTATTTAATTGATAGATCAACTATTATTTTAGTTGAATTTAGTTGATATGTCAATTAAATTCAACTAAGACTTTTTACAAACGCTTTTACTTGCACTTTATTCTATTCAAAGAAGTGCTTTTACAATTTCCTGGTCTCCTCTAAAGTTAATATTATATCTGGCTTCTGTGCACCTATCTTTCATAGCCGGAATTTGTCAAATATGTTGTCGCATGAGTTGTAATATTCACTCTTTCTAGCTA